>DASYJZ010000093.1:0-8744 GCA_035995965.1 Longimicrobium sp.
GCATGCACTGGGTGAACGCCTTGCGGGGACCGAACTGCGTGGCCACGTAGCGCACCATGTCGGGGAGGTGCTTGTACTGGATCGGGGGGATCTCGGGACGCGTTCCCGGGACGTAGTGCTCGATCCAGGGGCGGGGATGGCTCATGAACGGACCTCGGTGGGGGAGGTGGAAGGGTTGCGCCGCAGCCAATCGTACGCGCTGCGGCGGTTTGCATCAAGAACGAGGATTCACAGTGCCGCTCGTGTCAGCGGCTGGACGCCTTGGGCGATGTCGCTGGCCGGGTGCGGAGCGGCTCCCGCCCTTGTCCGCCCGAACCGGGGTGAGGGGTCCGTTCAGAAGTACGCCTCGTCCGTCAGCGGCGCGCCGCCGAGGACCACGGCGCGCACGCGGTCGCCGGCATCCAGCACCGCGCCGGCGGGGACGAGGCCGAGCGCGTCGGCGGCGGCCATGGAGGTGGCGATGCCGGAGCCCTGCGCGCCGGTGAGGCGGGCGAAGGTGGTCCCATCCTCCCGCTCCAGCCGCAGCCGCGGGATCTGGACCAGCTCGCCCCGCGCGCCGACGCGCTCGCGCAGCACCGCGTCGACAGCCGGCTGGTAGATGCGCGTGTGGCCGCACATCCGCAGCAGCGCGGGGCGGACGAAGAGCTCGAAGGTCACCATCGTCGACACGGGATTCCCCGGCAGGCCGAACCAGGGGATGCCGCCCAGCGCGCCGACGCGGCCGAACGCGAGCGCCGAGCCGGGCCGGATGCGAACCCGCCAGAACTCCACCCGCGTCTCCATCTCCTCCAGCACGCCGCGCACGTGGTCGTGCTCGCCGACGCTGATCCCGGCGCTGGTGATCAGCGCGTCGCAGCCGCGGGCGCCCTGCAGCAGCTCGCGCAGGCTCTCGGGCGTGTCGCGGGCGGTGCCCAGCACGCGCGCCTCGATCCCGCACTCCGCGAGCTGCGCGGCGAGCGCGTAGCTGTTGCTGGAGACGATCTTCCGCCCGGCCAGCACCTCCTCGTACCGCTCCACGTCCACCAGCTCGTCGCCCGAGGTGGCGATGGCGACCACGGGGCGGCGATGCACGGCCAGCCGCGCCTTCCCCAGCGACGATGCGACGGCGAGCTCGGGCGCGCGCAGTACGGTGCCGGCGCGCAGCACGACCTCCCCGGCGCGCACGTCCTCGCCGCGCGGGCGCACGTTCTTCCCCGCGTCCGCGCCGGAGACGATGGAGACGCGGGCGTCGGGCGTGCCGATGGCCGCGCCGCCGTCGGTGTGCTCCACGCGGATCACGCCGTCGGCGCCGCCCGGCACCGGCGCGCCCGTCATGATCCGCGCGGCCTCGCCCGCCTCCAGCGCGCGCGCGGGGAAGCCGCCGGCGGGGATGTCGTCCACCACCCGGAGCACCACGGGCCGCTCGGCGGATGCCCCCGCCACGTCCGCGGAGCGCACCGCGAATCCGTCCATCGCGGAGTTGTCCCACGGCGGCAGGTCCACGGGCGCGGCGACGTCCTCCGCGAGTACCGAGCCGAGCGCGGCGAGCAGCGGGCGCGTCTCCGTCCCCAGCCGCTGCACGCCATCGACGATCCGCCGCAGCGCCTCGCTCGCGGAGAGCCAGTCCGCCACGTCAGCGCGCATCGTCCCTCCCGGCGGAGAGCCGCGCCTCCAGCAGGTCTGCGACGATGCCGACGTGCGCGCCGCCGGCGTCCAGCGGGATGACGGGGCAGCGCGCCTCGAGCGCCGCGTCGTCGGTCACGATGGCGAGGAAGCGCGCGGCGGCATCCGCATCCCCCGCGTCGTAGATCGGGCAGTCGTGCAGCGCGCGGCGGAAGACCTCGATCTTCGGCAGCGCGCCGTGCTTCCATCCCTCGATCAGCACGAGGTCGTAGCCGCGGCCGGCGTAGAGCTCGGCGATGAGCCGCTCGGGGTCGGGCTCGCCGTCGATGCGCATCACCAGCGCGATCTTTCCCGTCCCCGCCATGATCGTCGCCTCCGCCCGCCCCTCGTTGAAGTGGCGCCAGCTGTCGCGGCCCGGCTCGTCCGTCTCGAACGCGTGGTGGCCGTGCTTGATGGTGGCGACGCGCCGGCCGCGCCGCCCCAGCTCCGCCGCGACCGCGACGGTGAGCGTCGTCTTGCCGCTGTTCTTGCGGCCGACGATGCACACGGCCGGCGGAAGGTCAGGCGCGCTCATCCAGCTCCCGTGCGATCTGCTCGGCGCGGCGAAGGTCGTCGGGCGCGTTCACGTTGAAGAACATCACCTCGGGATCGCGGAAGCGTGCGATCTCCTCCGTCGGCACCCACGCGGTGGTGACGGACGAGAGCAGCGCCCGCACGGACCGTTCGGCGCCCGCGAGCACACGCTCGACGGCCGGGAGACAGCGTATGGAGAAGTACGCGCAGAGCGGCGGCCTCCCTCCATCGCCCGGCCCGACTGTGACGGCATCGGGGGATGGAGACGCGCTCCGGGCGACATCGAGGATGAGCCGCAGGGCGCGCGGGTCGAGAAAGGGCACGTCGCACGCCGCCACCAGCGCACCCGGCCGCCCTTCCTCCTCCGCCCAGCGCAGCGCCACCTCGATCCCCGCGACGGGCCCGGCCCCGGGATGTACATCCGGCCGCGACGGGAGACGGAGTGCGGCGAAGAGCTCCGGCTCGTTCGTGATCAGGACGGCGTGTCCGACCGCCTCCTCGATTGCGTCGCGAACCCGCTCGACGATCGTCCGTCCGCCGACCATCGCGAGCGCCTTGGGCGAGCCGAACCGGCGGCTGGCTCCGCCGGCGAGGATCGCGCCCAGCGGCGTGTCGGTGGAAGCAGGTACGGCGCGGTGGGCAGGGTCCGTCATCTCCGGATGATCGCAGTACGGGCCGCGGGGAGCCCTCTCCCTGGCGCTTCGCGCCGGTCCCTCCTCCAAACCGCTGGGGGAGGGACTTCGGCGCGCTTCGCTCGCGGCTGCTCCGGCGCGAGGGAGGCCGCAGCGCGCGACCGCGGCTGCACGGTGCTCGTCGCGTGCCCGATAGCCCCGGCGCATCCGCGGCTGGTAGTCCGCGAAGGCGGACTTCGCGTGGTTGTTGCCGCGGATTCATCCGCCCGTGCCTGCCGGCCACCCGTCCCGAATCTACGCCCCGGTCAGTGCCCGCGCACCCGGAACGCCTCTTGCTCGCCGCAAGTGTGGTGGACGGGACGTCGACCGGAACGAGGAGGAAGACGGATGGCGCGCTACGACAGAGGCTACGAAGGTCCGCGCGGCGGCTGGCGCGGGCAGGGTGGGGGGATGCGCGGCCGGGGCTTTCCCGGGCCGGGGGGACCGCCGTTCCGGCCCGGAGGCCAGCCTTTCGGCGGCGGCTATGGCGGGATGGCGGGCGGGGGATGGAGCCGCGGGCCCGGCGGTCCCGGTTCGGGCGGGTTCGGTCCCGCGCGCCCTGGCTTCGGCGGACCGGGACCCGGCGGATTCCGTGGCGGCCCGGCGGGCGGGTGGGATCGCGGGGAGTACGGTGGCGCGTACGAGGAGTACGGCGGCTACCCCGGCGGGCCCGGACGGGGTGAGTATTACGGCGGCCCGGGTCCCGTGCGCGAGCCCGGCCGCGGCTACGAGCGGGGATGGAGCGGCGGACATGCGCGCGAGCCGTTCATGCCGGAAGTGGCCTATCGTCGGCACCCCGAATACCGGCAGGACCGTCAGCCGCGCGAGTGGGAGGCGCACCAGCGCGAGTACGGCGGCGAGGAGCCGGGCGACGACGAGGTGCGCGACGCCGTCTACCGCCGCATGTCGGCGGACGCGTGGGTGGATGCGGAGCGGATCGAGGTCCAGGTGGAGGACGGGGTGGTGACGCTCACCGGCGAGGTCGACGACTTCATGGAGGCGCGCTACGCCTGGGACGACGCGTGGGAGGCGGACGGCGTGCGCGGCGTGGTGAACAACCTCACCGTCCGCTCCGACCAGCCGCACGAGGACCACGGCGACGTGGTCGTGCAGCGCTCCGGCGACCGCACCACCGCCGAGGACGAGCCGCAGGCGTAGGCCCGCTCGTTCGCCGATGCCGCGCCGGGCCGGGCGCGTCGCGGCCGCGGTTCCAGATCCTTCGGTCGCCGCCAGACCCCGGTGTGAACGACGGTCCTGGCGTAGCGGCGACACTCAGGATGACATGTCTTGGGATCGCGATGAGTGAAGAAAGCGGGCCCCGGCGATCAACCGGGGCCCGCTGCACTTGGCACTTAGCACTTGGCACTTGGCACTTGGCACTTGGCACTTGGCACTTGGCACTTGGCACCGCCGTTCAGTGATTCTCCCGGCTCCCGTAGCCATCCGCCACCGGCCGGTCGGGCGGCTCGTAGCTGGCGCCTTCCTGGATGGCCTCGCCGGCGTCGTGTGTGCCGTAGGTGAGCGCGTCCAGGTCCTCCACCAGGTGCTCGGCGGTGTCGGACTGGCTGAAGCTGGGCGAGCCCAGCTGGTCGTCGGCCTCCAGCTCGGCCGTGACCGCGTCTTCGGCGGCCTCGGGCATCTCGCCGCGGTGCAGCTCGTCGACCACCAGGTCGTTGGTGAAGCTCTCCTCGGGGAGGCCCAGCACGTCCACCAGCGCCTTCTCCGCGATCTGCACCTCGGCGTCGGACGAGACGCGGCCGGAGAGGGTGACGTGGCCACTTTTCACGATCACGTCGATCCACCCCACGTCGAGCTCGGGATACTCGGTCAGGTGCTGCACGACGAGGTCGTAGATCTCGTCGTCGTCCATCTCCGAGAAGTCGAACGTTCCGAAGTCGCCCCGCATTGGCCAGGTCCGCCCCTCTCCGGCAGGTTAGAAGTGCAGCGCCGCCCCGATCTGCGCCGACGAGGCATTGTTCCACTCCGAGAGCTTGGTCTGCCCCGAGGCGCGGAACCCGGCCGGCGCCGACTCGCGCCAGAGCCGGCCGTTCAGCTCCAGGCGCACCGACAGGCTGTGGGCCAGGAACAGGTCCGTGCCCAGGTTGGCGCCAACCGCAAAGGCGGGGCCGAAGCGGTAGCGCTCGGTGGCGGGCACCGTGCTCTCGGCCGAGTCGCGCCCGGCGATCTGCCGCGCGTAGCCGACCCGCGCGCCCACGAACGGCGCCAGGTTGCGGTACGTCCGCGGCCCGGTGAGGTGGAAGAGCACCCCGCTCTCCAGCAGCAGGATGCCCACGTTCGCCTCGCGGCCGGTGTCGATGGCGCGGATGGTCGCGGAGTCGTTCACCGCCTCGGCCAGGAACACCTTGCGCTTGCTGGGGATGTACCCCGCCTGTGCGACCAGCGAGATCGGGCCGCTCACGCGCAGCTGGTACCCCAGCCCGAAGATCGGCGCGGACCGCGGGCCGAGCGCCACCGTGGAGGAGTCCTTCAGCGTGAGGTTCGGATTGGTGAACACCCACCCCGCGAACACGCCGAGGCGCTGCCCCTGCTCCACGTAGCGGATGGGCGACTGGATCCCCTGCGCAGCGGCGGGGCGGGCGGCGAGCGCGAGCACGGCCAGGGCGGGAAGGACGATCCGCTTGATCAGATTCATTCGCTGCGGCTGGAAGAAAGCGAGAGCGGCGGAGGCGCGGGCGCCCGCCGCCGCAAGCCAACGGTCCCGGACGGGAAAATCGTCGCGGGACCGTTATAGCGGCGGCAAGCTACTCTTTGTTCCGCCCGCCAGCAAGAACGCGAGGCAGAGATTCAAAACCGCCGGCCGATCCGTTTCAGTGTCCAGCGGCAGCCGCGAGGCCCCGGCGCTCGGCGCGCTCGCGGGCGCCCTCCGCAGTGACGCGCAGGTCACGCCCGGTCATCGCCGCGGGCTGGGGGACGCCGATCAGGCCGAGGAGCGTGGGCGCGACGTCGCAGAGCGCGCCGGCCACCAGCTCGTCCGCCGTCCTGCGCCCCTCCGGCTCCACCAGCACGATCCCCACGGGGTTCGTCGTGTGCGCGGTGTGCGGGCCGTTCGACTCGGGGTCCCACATCTGCTCGCAGTTGCCGTGGTCCGCCGTCACCAGCAGCGCGGTGTCCGTCTCGCGGCAGGCGGCCAGCACCTCGCCCAGGCCGGCGTCCACCGTCTCGACGGCCGCGATCGCCGCCTCCAGCACGCCGGTGTGCCCCACCATGTCGGGGTTGGCGTAGTTGCACACCAGCACGTCGTACTCGCGCGAGCGGATGGCCTCCACCAGGCCGCGGGTGACGTCGGCGGCGCTCATCTCCGGCTGCAGGTCGTAGGTCGCCACCTTCGGCGAGGGCACCAGGCGGCGCGACTCGCCCTCGGGCGCCTTCTCCTCCCCGCCGTTGAAGAAGAAGGTGACGTGGGGGTACTTCTCCGTCTCCGCCGTGCGGAAGCTCTTCAGCCCCCGCGCCTCCAGCACGTCCGCCAGGATGTCGTCCATCGGCTGGGGCGGAAAGGCGGTGGGGAGGGGAAAGGCCTCGTCGTACCGGGTCATCGTCACCAGTTCCACGCGCGGGTGCCCCGGGCCGCGGTCGAAGGCGGAGAACGCCGGGTCCGCCAGCGCGCGGGTGATCTGGCGCGCGCGGTCGGAGCGGAAGTTGAAGAAGATCACCCCGTCGCCGTCGCGCACCCGCCCCACCGGCTCGCCGTCCGCGCCCACCATCACCCGCGGCTTCACGAACTCGTCCGTCTCGCCGCCCGCGTACGCCGCGGCGACCGCCTCCACCGCGTCGTGCACAGGCACGCCCTCGCCGTAGACGATCGCGCGGTACGCCGCCGCAGTGCGCTCCCAGCGCTTGTCGCGGTCCATCGCCCAGTAGCGCCCCATCAGCGTCGCCACCCTGCACTTCTCCCCCAGCCCCGCGCGTCCGAACAGCTCGGTGAGGAAGTCGCGCGCGCTCTGCGGCGGGGTGTCGCGCCCGTCCAGGAAGAGGTGCATGCGCACGGCCGGCGCCTCCTCGCGCTGCGCCAGGTCGCAGAGCGCGAGCAGGTGCGCGTCCACCGCGTGCACGCCGCCGGGGCCGACGAGGCCCATCAGGTGCAGCGTGGCGCCGCGCTGCTTCACGGCGCGGAGGAGATCGAGGAAGACGTCGTTGCGCGCGAACTCGCCGGACTCGATGGCGTACGCGATGCGCTGCAGGCTCTGCCGCACCACCCGGCCGGCGCCCAGGTTCAGGTGGCCGACCTCCGAGTTCCCCATCTGCCCCAACGGGAGGCCGACGGCGGGGCCGTGCGTCACCAGCGTCGCGCGCGGGTAGCTCCCCTCCTCCCAGAGATGCCGCCAGGTGGGGGCGTTCGCCCGCGTCACGGCGTTGTCCCAGGTCGCCTCGCGCAGCCCCCACCCGTCCAGGACCACGAAGCAGGCGCGCGGGCGCCCGGCGGCGCTGGGGGTGGGAGGGGCCATCCGGTCTCACGGTCGGCTAATGGTTTCTGATTGACAGCGGGAGAGGAGGGGGGTAGCTTTCGGCCGAACCCGCAATCCACCGACGACATTCTACGAGGCGCCCGGAAGTTTCCGCCATCCCGGCCGCTTCCTCTCGTTGACACGTCAGGGCAGTTCCGCGCCTCCGCCCCCATCGGACGGCGTGAACGGTCTCGCGCGCCGCCGGGCAGTCCGGCGTCCGTGGCGGGTTCGTCCCTTTGCCGGTGGCCGGATCTCTCCGGCGCTCCGCGTATTTCGCAGTGGCCCCGGGCCCTCGCCCGGGTCGCAGTCTCCGCAACCGTGGTCCCGCTGGAAAGGAACGTCATGCCCCGCAGCCGACGCGCGTACGCACGTCCCCTCGCCGCGTGCATCCTGGCAGGAGCGGCCCTGGGCCTCGCCCGGCCGATGCACTCGCTCGCCCCGTTCACCTGGACGTCGAAGGCGCCCGACGCGCCGCACCGGCTCTACCGGATGAAGGACGACGCGTTCCGGCTCGCGGACCTGGCGTTCGGGCGCAGCGGCCAGCTCCGGGTGCTCTTCGCCGACCCGCTGCGGCCCGTGAACCTGCCGATCGAGTGGGTGGGCGCGCCGCCGGCCGACCTGCGCTACCGCTGGGTGCCGGTGGTGGGGACAACGGCCCGCACGATCCAGGGCGAGGGGTACGTGGGCGCGGGGCTGGTGGCGCCGGCGGAGCAGGGCGCCTGGAAGCTGCAGCTCACCTCGGCCGCGTTCACCCAGCGCGTCGAGGAGCTCACGCTCATCACCCGCGTGCCCTTCTCGGAGAAGCGCGACGGGTACCTGAACGGCTACCAGATCGGCCGCTACGTGGCCGAGGACGGGAGCCGCGGGCCCATGTACACGCCGCCGGTCGGGTTCATCGAGGTCACGCCGATGAACCAGGACATGCCGGTGAGCGCGCACTTCCGGCTGCGCAACTTCCTCACCAAGAACCAGTTCGCCGTCTGGCCCAAGTACCTGGCGCTGGACCTGCGGCTGATCGACAAGCTGGAACTGGTGATGCAGGAGCTGAACGCCATGGGCGTGCGCGCCGAGGCCATGGCGGTGATGAGCGGCTTCCGCACCCCCGCCTACAACCTGCAGGGCGTGGGCGAGGGCGGCCGCGCGCTGCTCAGCCGCCACACCTACGGCGACGCCAGCGACGTCTGGGTGGACAACGACTTCGACGGCTACATCGACGACCTGAACGGCGACGGCCGCCGCGACACGCGCGACGTGGTGGTGATGCTGCGCGCGGTGGAGCGGGTGGAGCGGCGCTACCCCGAGCTCGTCGGCGGCGCGGGCGTCTACACCGGCAACGGCGCCCACGGCCCGTTCATCCACATCGACGCCCGCGGCTACCACGCGCGGTGGGGCCTTGAGTAGGCCAACAGACTGGTTCGCACGCAGAGACGCGGGG
>DASYJZ010000094.1:0-4062 GCA_035995965.1 Longimicrobium sp.
GCAGACGCGCCGGCTCTCCGAGGCCGCGCGGCGCCACGGGGTGACGCTGAACACCGTGCTCCTCGGCGCCTGGGGCGTGCTCCTCTCGCGCTACTCGGGGGAAGACGACGTGGTCTTCGGTACCACCGTCTCCGGGCGGCCGGCGGAGTTGGAGGGGGTGGAGGAGATGGTCGGCCTCTTCATCAACACCCTCCCCGTGCGCGTCCGCCTCCCCGGCGAGGCGCGGGTGGGCGACTGGCTGCGCGCGCTGCAGGGCGACCAGGCCGAGTCGCGCGCGTACGAGTACGCGCCGCTGGTCAACGTGCAGGAGTGGAGCGAGGTGCCGGGCGGCACGGCGCTCTTCGAGACGCTGGTGGTGGTCGGCAACCACCCGGTCGAGGCGGGCGCAGCCGGCGGCGACGCCGATGGCCCGCGGGTGGCGGGAGGGCGTTCGGTCGACTGGTCCACCTTCCCCCTCTGCCTCAGCGCGACCCCTGGCCGGAGGCTGCTGCTGGACCTGGCCTGCGACGAGGGCCGCATGGACGCCGAGACCGCCGCGTGCATGCTGGATCACCTGGTCCGCGTGCTCCAGCAACTCGCGGGCGACGGCGGCGCGCGCCTCGGCGACCTGGTGCTCGCGGGCGAGGAAGAGCGGCGCCGGGTGGTGGAGGAGTGGAACCGCACCGCGCGGGATTTCCCGCGGGACGCCTGCATCCACCACCTGATCGCCGCGCAGGCGGCGCGGACCCCCGACGCCCCCGCGGTGGCGCACGACGGCGGGTCGCTCACCTGCGCCGGGCTCGACGCGCAGGCGAACCGGCTCGCCCATCACCTGCGTGGGCTGGGCGTCCGCCCCGAGACGCGCGTGGCCATCTGCGTGGAGCGCGGCCCCGACATGGCGGTCGCCATTCTGGGCGTGCTCAAGGCGGGCGGCGCCTACGTGCCGCTGGACCCCGCCTACCCCGACGACCACCTGGCGTGGATGCTGGGCGACAGCGGGGCCGCCGTGCTCCTCACCCACGCGGACCTGGCGGGGCGCTTCGCCGCGCCGGAGGTCCGCGTCGTCGCGCTGGACGCCGAGCGCGAGCGGATCGGCGCGGAAGACGCGGGGGCGCCGGAGAGCGGCGCCGAGGCCGGGAACCTGGCGTACGTCATCTACACCTCCGGCTCCACCGGCCGCCCCAAGGGGGTGGCGCTGGCGCACCGCGCGCTGGTGAACTTCGCCCTCGACACGGCCGCGCGCCTGGAGCTCGGCCCCGCCGACCGCGTCCTGCAGTTCGCCTCGCCCGGCTTCGACGTGGTGGTGGAGGAGCTCTTCCCCGCCTGGGTCCGCGGCGCCGCCGTGGTGTTCACGCGCGGCAACCGCTACGCCCCGGCCGAGCTGCTGGCCGAGGTGGAGCGGCACGGCGTCACCGTCTTCGAGCTCCCCACCGCCTACTGGCAGGAGTGGGTGCACGCGCTGGTGCACGACGGGAGGCGGCTCCCCGCCTGCGTGCGGGTGGTGATGACGGGGGGCGAGCGGGTGGCGCCCGAGGGGCTGGCGGCGTGGAGCACGCTCGGCGTGCCGCTGGCGCACGTCTTCGGGCTCACCGAGACCGCCTGCAACTCCGCCATGCTCCGGCTGGAGGCGGGGGACGGCGGCGGGCGCTGGCCCAACCTCCCCGTGGGCACCCCCACCGGCAACGTGCGCCTCTACGCCCTCGACCGCTGGCGGCACCCCGCGCCGGTCGGCGTCCCCGGCGAGCTCTTCATCGGCGGCGAGGGGGTGGCCCGCGGCTACCTGGGCCGCCCGGGGCTCACCGCCGCGCGCTTCGTCCCCGACCCGTTCTCCGCGGAGCCGGGCGCGCGCCTCTACCGCACCGGCGACCGGGTGCGCTGGCTGGCCGACGGCAACCTGGAGTTCCTGGGGCGCCTGGACCACCAGGTGAAGCTCCGCGGCTTCCGCATCGAGCCCGGCGAGGTCGAGGCGGCGCTCCAGGCGCTCCCCGGCGTGCGCGAGGCGCGGGTGGTGGTGCGCCGCGACCCGCCCGGCGAGCCGCGGCTGGTGGCCTACGTGGTGGGCGACGCCGACCCGGCCGGGCTGCGCGCGGAGTTGCGCAGCACCCTCCCCGAGCACCTGGTGCCCGCCGCGGTGGTCGCGCTCGACCGGCTCCCGCTCACCCCCAACGGCAAGCTCGACCGCCGGGCGCTCCCGGTCCCCGAGTACCCCGGCGGGGCGTCGGAATTCGACGAGCCGCGCGACTACCTGGAGACGCGGATCATCCACCTCTGGGAGCAGGTGATGGGGATCGGGGGGATCGGGGCGACGCAGAGCTTCTTCGACCTGGGCGGCAACTCGCTGCAGGCGCTGCGCCTCTTCACCCGGGTCAACCGCGCCCTGGACTGCGACCTGCCGCTGGCGACGCTCCTTGCCGGCGCCACCGTGCGCGAGATGGCCGACGCCGTCCGCGAGCAGAAGCGCACCCCTCGCGGGCCGGCGGCGTCGGTGGTGCCGCTGCAGCCCGGCGGGTCGCTCCCCCCGCTCTTCCTGGTCCACTCCGCCGACCGCGACGTGAGCGGCTACGTGAGCCTGGTGCGCCACCTGGGCCCCGGGCAGCCGGCGTACGGCGTCCGCGACGTGGGCGAGGACAGGGGGCGCCCGATCGAGCAGATCGCCGCCGAGCACCTGGCGGCCATCCGCGCGGTGCAGCCCGCCGGACCCTACTACCTGGTCGGCTGGTCGTTCGGGGGATTGGTGGCGTTCGAGATGGGGCGCCAGCTGCAGCAGCAGGGCGAGACGGCGGCGCTGGTGGGGTTGATGGACACCATGGCGAACGACCTGCACCAGGAGCGGCCGCGCGGCAGCGACCTGGAGCTGGTGCTCACCCTGGCCGGCGACGTCGCCGCCCGGGCGCGCCGCCCCTTCCACCTCGACCCGGAGGCGCTCGCCGGGCACGACCTGGAGGAGCAGGTACGCCGCGCCGTCGAGGCGCTCCACGCACAGGGCGCCGCGCCGCCGGGGTTCGACGCGCGGGAGCTGCTGGAGGGGTGCCGCATCGAGCTGGACCGCGACCGCAGCGCCGCCGACTTCGCGCCGGACCCCTACCCGGGCACGGTGACGCTCTTCCGGGCGGACGACGTCCCGCCGCCGGTGGCCGAGCACCTCGCCCGCTACGACGACGAGGAGCGGCGGACGCTGGGGTGGTGCCGGCACGCCCTCGAGGTCGAGGTGCACCCGGTGCCGGGGAGCCACCCCACCATCGCCCGTGAGCCCCACGCGCGCGCCCTCGCCGGGCGGATGCGCGAGGCGCTCGCCGCCGCCCGGGCCCGCGCCGGCGACGAGGCGGACGCGGCCGACGCGGACGAGTCGCCGTCCTCCGTCGAGGTGCTCGCATGACGGCGGGCGTGAAGGGTCGCATCGCCCGCTGGCGCGCGCTGCTCGGCATCCTCTGGGAGGCGGGGCGCTGGCGGGTGGCGGGGTTCGCGGCGCTGGCGCTCCTGGCCGGCGGGCTCCCCACCGTGGCGATCCTCGCCACCGGCGTGCTGGTCCGCGCCATCCAGGGCCCCGAGGGGCCGGGCGGCATGCCCGCGCGGCTCGCGCTGGCCGGGATGCTCTCCACGATGGCGGCGGCGGCGCTCTCCACCGCGGCGCTGACCCACCTGTCGCGCGTGCTGAACGTCCTCTACGCGCTGAAGGTGCACGAGACGGTGGCCCGCATCACCCTGGGCACGCCGGGGCTGGCGCCGCTCGAGGACCCCGCCGTCGCCGACGAGCTGCAGGCGGTGCGCGACGCGGAGCGGCGCGAGGTGCTGCGGCGCACCGCCACCCACCTCTCCAGCGTGCTCACCACGCGGCTGCGGGGGATCGGCGCGCTGGCGGTGCTCTTCGCCTTCGCCTGGTGGGCGCCGCTGGTGCTGGCGGCGGCCTGGCACCTCACCAACCGCCTCTTCCTCAAGGCTACGGAGAACGGCTTCAGCTTCGACATGGGCGACGGCGCCGTGAAGCTGCGCCGCTCGGAGTACCTGCGCACCCTGGCGCTCGACCCGCCCGCCGCCAAGGAGGTGCGCGTCTTCGGGCTGGGCGGCTGGGTGGTCGCCCGCTAC
>DASYJZ010000095.1:0-4751 GCA_035995965.1 Longimicrobium sp.
GCCGCCCGCGCGCGCCAGCGCGGCGAAGGTGGCGCTGTCGACTCGCGCCGTGCCGCGCATCCCGTGCGCCTGCTGGAAGAAGTAGACGGCCTTGGCGGTGTTCTTCCCGTAGTACCCGTCCATCTCGCCGGGGGAGAAGAAGGCCCGGTCCAGCAGCATCTGCACGCGCAGCACCGACGGGCCGGAGACGTCGCCCGAGAGGGGGAGGAACATCGGCCCGTTGTTCACCCGGTCGGCGGTGATCTGCTCCCACTTCTCGGGGTTGCGGACGGCCGCGCCGGCGCCGGTGGTGTCGAGCTTCACCACCTGGGTCCAATCGGTGGCGAAGCGCCCCTGCTCGATCTGCTGCGGCGTCGGGTCGGGATCGGCCGTGTACTGCAGGTCAGCGCCGCTCGGCTGCGCCGCCTCGGCGGTGCCGCGCTGCGCCGGCGGAGCGGCGTCGGTGTTCGCGTCGTCTTTCGTGCACGCCGCCGCAACGACCAGCCCCGCCAGCGCCACGCATCGGATGTTCTTCATCGGCTCAGCCTTGTGCCATTGGACGAACCATGTGCAAGTAGCGGCGGACGAAGGCAGGTTTCGGGCCTGGGGTAGCAGGCGGATGGTCGGGGAGCGTAGGGAATTGCCGGCCGACGCGGCGTGCGAAGAAGGCCGGGCTGGGGGGAGGGCCGGATAAATCCGCAGCAACCACCACGCGAAGTCCGTCTTCGCGGACTACAGCTCGAGGCGAGGCGGCACGCCACGGCCGGGGGGTAGCGGACGTGGCGCAGGACGAGCAGTATTCGATCTCGCCCGCGGTATGTGTTGTTCCAGGACATTGTGCATTATGCATTATAATTGACACTAACCGTAATAACGTATATTATAATGTAGATCTATAAAAGGAGATGGAGCTTGGCCCGCCGCAAACGCCAGATCACCTACACCGATGCGTCTCCGGCTGCGATCGAGCAGGCGGTGTCGCAGCTGGGAGCCAACATCGCGACCGCGCGCCTACGCCGCCGCTGGCGCCAGCAGGACCTTGCCGAGAAAGCGGGAATCACCCGTGCGACCCTCGTTGCGATCGAACGGGGAAAGTTGGGTACCGGCGTCGGTGCGTACGTCGCCGTGCTCTGGGCGCTGGGGCTCCACGGTGACGTGTCGGGCCTCGCGAGCCCGGACATCGACGTGGAAGGACTGACGCTGGAATCCGCACGGCTCCCCAGCCGTGCGCGCCCCACCACCGATCTGGATGACGACTTCTGATGGCACGGGCGAACGAGTGCTTCGTCTACATCCAGATGCCGGGGACGCTGGACGTGGTCACGTGCGGCCGCTTCTCCTACGCGACCACGCGCGAAGGCGGAGGGGTCGGTCGGTTCGTGTACGGCCGCAGCTACCGGGGGCGTCCGGACGCGGTCCCCGTCGACCCCTTCCATCTGCCGATCGTCCCGACGGTCGTCGAGACGGCGAGGCTCGGGGGGATCTTCGGAGCGTTGCGGGATGCGTCTCCCGACGCGTGGGGAAGGCGAGTGATCGAGCGGATCCTTGGATCCCAGGATCTGAGAGAAGTCGACTTTCTGCTGGAGTCCTCGGCGGACCGGGCCGGCGCGCTGAGCTTCGGGCGGGGTCCCGTCCCCCCGGCGCCGGTGCGAACCTACAACCGCGTCGTGCAGCTCGACGAGCTCCGCCGCGCCGCCGCGCTCCTGGAGGAGGATCGGCCCGGCGAGCCCATCCCCGCCCAGATCGCCGACCTGCTGGACCCGGGGACCTCGCTCGGCGGGGCTCGTCCCAAGAACGTGGTGGAGGATGACGAGGGGCTCTGGGTAGCCAAGTTCCCGCAACGCGGCGACCGCTGGAGCAACGCACCGGTGGAGGCGGCGATGCTCGCGCTGGCCGCACGGTGCGGGATCCGCGTTCCCGAGACACGCGTAGAGCGAGTGGGCGGAGACGCCATCCTGCTGGTGAAGCGGTTCGACCGCGAGCGCGTGGAAAGCGGAGAGGACAGAGGATACCTGCGGCATCGCATGGTCTGCGCGCTCACCGTGCTGGACGCAGAGGAAAGCGCGACCGACCGCGCCAACTGGTCGTACGTGGCCCTCGCGGACGAGCTGCAGCGATGGTCGGCACGTCCCCGACAGGACAGGCTGGAGCTGTTCCGCCGGGTCGTGCTCAACGCGCTGATCTCCAACCTGGACGATCATCCCCGCAACCATGCGCTGATCGCTCCCGGGCGGGGGTGGATCCTCGCCCCCGCCTACGACCTGACACCGAATCCGCGGCATGGCCCGGACGACCGCAGGCTGGCGATGGAGTGCGGACGCTTAGGGCGAGTGGCGCGCCGGGACAACATCGTCACGCAGGCGCTCCGGTTCGGCCTGCACGCCGACGAGGCGAACGCGATCATCGATGAGATGAAGACGATCGTTGAACGAAGCTGGCGCGCTGAGATCCTGCGGCACGGGGGAAGCAGCCACGACTGCGACGTGGTGGAACCGGCGTTTCTCGCTCCAGGCTTCGAGTACAAGACAGAGGTCGCGCCTGCGGGTGGCTGAGGATTGCGAGAGCGAAGGCGCGATGAATGAAAAACGAGCCCGTCCCTCCAAACCGGAGGGAGGGGCTCGAACACGAGGTGGTCGCAGCGCCGCTATGGCCTGGCCGCGCTGTCGGGCTTCGCGGGGGCGGGAGGCGCCGCCGGGGGTGGCGCGCTGGGCGCCAGGGGAGCGGGCGAGGGCTGCGCCTGGGGACGCGCTGCGGCGCTGTCCGGCCGCGCGGGGGCGGCGGGGGCGCTGTCGCGACGGGTGCTGTCGCGGCGGGTGGAGTCCGCCGCCGGCTTCTCGCGCGAGCTGTCGGCGCGGACGCCGGCGAGGGCCGGACGCGCGGGGCCGGGCCGCGCCGGCGTGCGGTTCACGGTGCGCGTGCCGGTGCCGGTGCGCGTGCCGCGGAAGACCACGGCGGTGCCGGGGGTGATCCGCCGCGCCAGGTACAGCGCGTCCCAGTTCGCCAGCCGCACGCACCCGGCCGACACCGCGTACCCGATCGTCTCCGGGCTCTTGGTGCCGTGGATGCCGTAGTGGTCCGCGGAGAGCGTCATCCACACCTTGCCGACCGCGCTGTTGGGGCCGGGGGGGATGTGGGCTTCCGGCGCGTCCTCGTGGCCGTGGTGCAGGATCGCGGGCTGGTAGTGCCACCACGGGTTCTCCGTGACCCGCAGCACGTGGAAGCTCCCTTCGGGCGACGGATCGTAGGAAGAACCGACGGTCGTGGGGAACTGGTAGACGATGCGCCCCGCGGCGTCCAGCGCCTGCAGGTAGTGGTCGGGGCCGGAGATCACCAGCGTTTCCACCGTGCCGCGGGGCGGCGCGTCGGCGTCGCGGACGTTGGGGACGTTGATGGAGTCGCCCGCCTTCAGCGAGCTCAGCGCGACGCGCGGGTTGAGCTGCCGGAGCAGCTCCGCGCGCACGTGGAAGAGCTCGGTGAGCTTCTCCGCCAGCGACTCGTAGCAGGAGCAGTCCAGCTCCGCCTGCGCGTAGATGCTGGAGGGCATCTCGATGAACGGCCCGCGCACGTCGGCCGCGGTGAGCGCGCGGCGCACCACGTACTCGGCCGGCCGGCCGCCGAGCAGGTGCAGCCGGGCGAAGGTGGCGCTGTCGACCACGCCGGTGGGGGTCAGCCCCTCGCGCGCCTGGAACCAGTAGACCGCGACCGAGGTGTTCTTCCCCCAGCTCCCGTCGATCATCCCCGGCGAGAAGAGGACGCGGTCGAGCAGCACCTGCACCCGCAGCACCGACGCGCCGCGGAGCCCGGGGCCCACGGGAAAGAGCTGGCGCCCTCCGTTGGCCACGTCGCGGCCGAGCTGCGTGGTGGTCTCGCCGTTGGGAGCCACGCGCGTCTCGTCCAGCGGCGACAGCGGGGCGAGCGCCGGCGCCACCGACGGCCGCCGCACCAGCACGGCGCGCCCCGGGCGCGGCGCGGGGCCCACCGGAAAGGCCTCGCGCCCGCCGTTCACCGCCTCGCGCGTGAGCTGCGCCGCCGTCTCGCCGTTCGGCGCCACCTTGGTCTCGTCCAGCGGCGAGACCGGGGCGAGCGCGGGCTGCAGGGCCGCGCGGCGAACCAGCGGCCCGGTCGCCGGGCGGGCGGGCACCGCGGCGACGCGGGTGGCGGGCGGCCGCGCACGCACGGCGGGGAGCAGCGGGAGCGCCTGAGCGGGGCGGGGAGCCGGGGCCTGCGCCCGGGAAGGGGCGGGGGCCGCCAGGATGCACGCCGTCGCCAGCGCCGGGAGCCAGGCGCGTCGGGGAGCCATCATCTGCGTTGAGAAGACGTTCGGGGAGACTGCCGCTGCGGGGGAGATGCGCGGGGATACTGCGCCCGTCAATCTAGCGTCTCGCCGTCCAAAATCAACCGTCATCTGTTTTCGCGCGGATGCCGGGGGGACGGCGGACGGCGGGGCCGCACGTCCGTCCGGAACCGGCCGCCGCGGATGCGTCGTTGACGCTTTCCCAACGCGCCGGCCGTGGGTAGCTTTCTCCATGCTCACCGCCACCGCCCGCCGCTGGGTCTTTCCCGCTCTCCCCGACGAAGCCCGCGTAGACCGCATCGCCCGCGAGTTGCGGCTGCCGCCCGCGCTCTGCCGGCTGCTGGTGCATCGCGGCTACGACGAGCCGGCGGCGGTGCGCGACTTCCTGCGCCCGCACCTGGGCCAGATCCACCCGCCGCTGGCGATGGCGGGGATGGCGGACGCGGTGGAGCGCATCGTACGCGCCATCCGCGGCGCC
>DASYJZ010000096.1:0-6242 GCA_035995965.1 Longimicrobium sp.
TGAGGACCCCTTCTCCGGGCACGTGGTGATCCGCTCCACCGACCGCGAGACCACCGGCTCGGCGTACCGGCTCTGGACCACGCTCAAGGTGCCGCAGGGGTTCTCCATGCAGAAGCACGCGGAGTACCTGGTGCGCCAGACCGGGGCCGAGGCGTTCAAGCTCCTCCCGGCGAAGAAGCTCTTCGCGCTCGGCGTGGGGCACGTCCGCCGCCGCGGCCTGGAGCCGGGCGCGCGCTCCGACGAGCTGGGGACGGTGATCGACACCAACGTGGTGGAGCTCACCGAGCCGGAGTGGCGGGTGCTGATGGCGCTCAAGCGCGAGCTGTCGGTGGACGAGGTGCGCGACCACCCGTGGACCGACCGCGCCGCCGAGGCCGGGGTGCCGCTGGAGACCTTCGTGGAGGTGGCGCGCGGGCTGAACGAGCGGAAGGTGATCGGCCGCTTCTCCACCTTCCTGGAGCATTACAAGCCGAACGCCGCGGGGGAGCGGGTGACGCGCTACAACGCGCTCTTCCACTGGCGCGTGCCGGCCGGGCGCGAGCTCGACGCCGGGCGCGAGGTGGGGCGCCACTACGTGATGACGCACGCCTACTGGCGCGAGGGCGGCCCGGATTTCGCCGGCGTGAACGTGATGGGCGTGGCGCACGGAACCGAGAAGGAGGCCGTGCTCGCCCACAAGGCCGCCATCGACCAGCACCTGGAGGAGGCCGGGATCCCCGTCGGCTACACCAACGTCTTCTGGGGCGGCCGCAGCGAGATCAAGCCGTCGGAGATCTCGCCCTTCGCCTACGCCGACTGGTGCCGCAGCGTCGGCCTGGACCCGGAGGCGATGCGGGGCTGAGCGTCGCAATCCGTCCCCGCAGCGAAGCGCGCCCCTGACCCGATGCGCGTATTTGGTTCCACCGTGGAGGCATCCGCCACGAAATCCCTGTCAATGGAGCGCGCGGGTATTGCGGTCGTGAAGACCATATTTGCACGGCGGGCCGGGCGATGTCGCCGGTGAAAGGGGTTCGGGACACGCGGTGCGCGCCCGCATGGAAATGGACAATATGGGAACACCGCGCCTCACCTCTCCATGTCGATGAAAACCCCCGGGTTGCGGCGGAAACCGCGATTATCGTGAACGGAGCGCTGGACGCACGAGCGGGTTGCGCTTTTGCGTGGAGTGCATATAATTGTGGCATCATGATGACAATTCCCCTGAACGACAAGCAGCTCGACCTCCTCCGGTACCTGTATCTGCAGACGGGACCGGCGCTGAGCGATCACCTGGATGGACGGGTGGTGCGCGCGCTCCGTTCGCGCGGCATGGTGGAGGAGAAGGGCGGCTGGCTGGCGCTGACCGACACCGGCCGTGCCGAGTTCGAGAAGGTGCGCCGGCGGCGCGTATCGAACCCGCACGCCGAGGGCGGCAGCCCGCGACAGGCGCGTGCCGAGGCGATCATCCGCGCCGTGGAGGCGCTGGAGCTGGCCCTGCCCCGCGGCGCCGAGGTCATGGTGGGCGACATGCCCGCCTACTCCGACGACGTGCTCGCAGGCCTGCGCGGCTTCGCCCGGCGCTTGGCGACGGCGAGCTGACGGCAGCAGCAACGCGAGCGAGATGCGGACGAGGCCACCGGCTTCGTCCGCATCTTCGCATTAGGGGAATATGCGCGATGTACGTTCAGCGGCGACGCCCAGGATGATACCGATCCCCATGATCAACCGTGCATTCGTGAACGACCCCCAAGACGTCATCCTGAGGCCGACCTCGTCTCATCCTTCTACCCGGCAAAGACTTGGCAGGCCGAAGGATCTATAGCCGACCCATCGAAACACTCCGGGAACGCACAGCCAATCGCGGAATCCAGGATGACGTCGCTGTGGGGTTCGAGGGGCGTCTATCGGCCCGAGAAGCCCGTATTGAACACGGGTAGCAGCCTCAGGCCCTTGGGATTGCTGCGGACGTAGTTGAGCAGGCCGAGCTGCAGGCCATGGAGGGAGCGGGCGTAGTTGAAGATGCCGATGGCGAGCCCCCGCTGCTCGCCGCGGACGTTGTTCCAGGCGGAGACGGCGACGCCGTCGAGCGCGGAGACGTGGACCGTCCCCGCGGCGAGCCCGATCCCCTGCAGCCGTCCGCGGACGACCGTCGCGATCCCCGCCGCGTTCAGGCCGCGCATCTCCCCGTCGGTGAAGGTGGCGCCGCCGGCGAGGTTGATGCCGGTGAAGCGCCCCTCCTCGATCGTCCCCAGCCCTGCCGCGGTGATGCCGTGCACGTCGCCCTCGGAGAGGGTGATGAGCCCTGCCATCGCCACCCCGTCGATGCCGTGGTCGCCGACGGCGAACAGGCCCCCCGCGGCGATTCCACGCAGCCGCTGCGCCGCGACGGCCGCCAGCCCGCCCACCGCGACGCCGTTGATCTCGTTGCGCGAGAGCACGATCAGCCCGCCCGCCGAGATCCCGTTGAGCTGCTCCGTCGCCATCACCCCGATCCCGCCCAGCGCGATGCCGTCGATGCGCTTCGCGCGCGGCCCCACGAGTCCGGCGGCGATGCCGGTCACCTCCAGGTCGGGGTTCGCCTTCGGCTTCCCGAGGGTGAGGTTGAGCCCGGTGACGCGCTCCACCTGGTGGTCGACGGCGTTGATGCGGATGCCGGTGGCCGTGCGCGAGTTGCCGAGCGTGAGCCCCACGCCGCCCACGGTGAGCCTCAGCGCGCGGTGGCTGGCCGGCGCCTCGGGGACGGTGTCGGCCTGCGCGAGGCCTGGCGCGGGGAACAGGGCCGCGACCGCGAGGAGCGTGAGGGCGGCGACGGCATGACGAGCGTGCATCCGGCGGACTCCGGACGGGCGCGGGAGGATGGGGATGGCGCTCACTCCTGCTCCGCCTCGGTCCAGTCGGTGAGACGGTGCACCAGCGCCTGCATGCGCTCGCGCGCCTCCAGGTCGGGAACGTGCTCGGCGGCCTGGGCGAGGTAGTGGATGAGCATGCCGATCTCGCCCTGCGCCAGTTCGCCGGCGAAGAGCGCGGGGTCGAGCCCCAGGTCCCAGGCGGCGGTGCTCACCGCCTGCACGCAGAGGTCGGCGAGCTCGGTGCCGGCATCGGCGGCGTCAGTGAGGGCGTGGGGCCGCACGTCGGCTCAGGGGCGCGGCGGCACGACCGGCGGCGCCGGCGCCGCCGGTGGGGCGGGACGCGGCGTCGGGCGCTCGCTGGGCGGCGTGAGCGCGGCGTTGGAGGCGCGGCGCTGCGCGGCCTGCGTGTGCAGCGCCACCATGGTCCCGCGCAACTCATCGGTGAGGCGCGTCTTCCAGCCGCTGCCGCTGCGGCGCAGGCTCATCACCGTAACCTGGCTCATGGGGCCGGCGGAGCCGATGGCGCTCACGCGGTACACCACGTAGACGCTGTCGCCCTCGGCGACGTGGCCCAGCACCTTGAACACCGCCGAGGCGAGGAACTGCGTCATCTCGGCCTGCTCGCCGACCGTGGAGGCCACGAAGCGCTGGTAGACCTGCACCGGCGTGAGCGCCTCCAGCTCGCGCGCCGTCGACACGGCGAAGAGCGCGCGCAGCCCCGCCGAGCTGGTGTCGCTGTGGGCCACGTCGACGAACGCGGCCTTGAGCGAGTCGAGCTCCTCGGGGTGCACCAGCGCCGCGTTGGCCGCCCAGTCCCGGGCCTTCATCGTGGAGAGGTAGCGCTCCGCCACCTGCTCCGGCGTCTCCTGCGCCCCGGCGGGGCGCGGAAGCGCCATCACCACCGCGGCGGCGAGGACTGCCCACTGTATCGTCTTCATCCGGCTCCTGTTACGGAAGTGCTGAGTGCTAAGTGCTGAGTGCTTAAGTGCTGAGTGCTGAGTGCTAAGTGCCAGATCGGCCCCGCGTCATCCCGCCGGCTGTCCCCTGTCCCCTGCCGTCAGCGCGGCGGACGGACGGAGGCGAACTCGGCGTCGCGGTTCCACTGCGGGAGCGTGGCGGCGTTGGCGATCTGCGTGGCGAAGTCGAGCACCGCGGTGGAGAGTTGCACGGCGCCGGTCAGGTCGAAGTCCGCGTGGTACTCGTCGCTCGGCTGGTGGTAGTGGTGCTCGGTATAGTCTTCCTGCTGCCGCAGTCCCCATCCCGCCGGCTTGCCCACGAAGTCGTTCCCCGCGCCGATGGAAACGGAGGGGACGCCGGCCCGGGCGAAGGAGAAGTGGTCCGAGCGGTAGAAGGCGCCGCGCTCCGGGTGCTCGTCGGGCGACACGCGCCAGCCGCGGGGGGCGATCATGCGCGAGAAGAGCGGCCCCAGCGTGCTCTTGGTGTCGCCAAGCAAACGGAAGTCGCGCGTGCGCCCCAGCACGTTGCCGCCGTCTACGTTCAGGTTGGCGACGATGGAGCCGATCGGCATGGGCGGGTTCTGCGCGAAGGCGGCGGAGCCCAGCAGGCCGCTCTCCTCGGCGGTGACGAAGACGAAGAGGAGCGAGCGCTTCGGCGCCGGGCGCGCGGCCGCGGCGTGCGCCGCGGCGAGCAGGTCGGCGACGCCCGAGGCGTTGTCTTCGGCGCCGTTGTAGATGGAGTCGCCGTTCACGGCGGGGCCGATCCCCAGGTGGTCCCAGTGCGCGCTGAGCGCCACCGCCTGGTCACGCAGCCGCGGGTCGCTCCCGCGGACCACACCCACCACGTTCTCGCTCTCCAGGTGCTGCACCGTGCTGCGGAAGTGGACGTCGAGCATGATCCCCGTGGGCACGGGGCGGAAGTCGCGCGTGGCGGCCTGCCGGCGCAGGTCGGCCAGGTTCAGCCCCGCCTGGCCGAGGAGCGTGGTGGCGGCGCTGTCGGTGATCCAGCCGCGGAAGCCGAGCGGCTGCGGCAGCGCCGGGTCGCGCGGGAGCATGCGCTGCTCCTTGGCCCAGCTTCCCACCACCGTGTGCCAGGGGTACCCCGCCCGCTCGGTGGTGTGGACGATGAGCATCCCGGCGGCGCCGCGGCGCTCGGCCTCTTCGAACTTGTAGGTCCAGCGCCCGTAGTAGGTCATCGCCCGGCCGCCGAAGAGGTTCGGCTCGCTCGCGGGCGCCGGCGGGTCGTTCACCAGCACCATCAGCACCTTGCCGTGGAGATCGACGCCCTTGAAGTCGTCCCAGCGGAACTCCGGGGCGGCGGCGCCGTAGCCCACGAACACGATCTCGGACCTCGCGTCGATGCTCTGCGTCCCCGGGCGCCCGTCGTCGTTCCGCGCCGCCGCGCCGGCCCAGATCACCACGTCGTCGGGATAGCGCAGCGTGGCGGTGGCGCGTCCCGAGGCCATCACGTTCATCGTCTGCGGTTCCGCGGCGACGATGTCGATGGGCACGCGCTGGAAGTACGACCCGCCGCCCGCCGCGGGCTCCACGCCGTACGCACGGAGTTGCGCGGCGATGTACTCCGCGGCGAGCCGTCCGCCGCGCGTGGCCGGGGCGCGGCCCTCCAGCAGGTCGGAGGAGAGGAAGCGCAGGTGCGCGTCGATCTCGCGGGCGTTCACGACGGGCGCCTGCGCCGCCGCGGAGGCCGCGATCAGGGCGGCGCCGGCCAGCGCCAGCGCGGGGATGCGTGCGGCTCGCATGCGTGCGTGTGCGGAAGGGGTGTGTGCCCGGAACGCCCGCGCGCGGCGCGCGGACGGGAGGCGCAAACGTAACCGGCGGCAGGTGTTTGGCGAAAGGGAGGCTCAGCGTCGGGGGGATTGCGCTCTCAGGCGCAGGGAGAGGGCGCCTCGGCCGCGCGCCGAGGTCACCCCACGCCCAGCCCGAGCTGGTCCTCGTCCGGGGGCGGCGGGGCGGCGCGCTCCTGGTCGGCCAGCCAGCGGGCGATCACCGCGACGACGTAGCGCTGCTCGTCCTCCGTGAGCGCGCGCCCTTTCGGGAGATGGTGCCACTTCGCGAGGCAGCCGCGGCAGCAGGTGGCGGTGGCGTGCTGGGCGAGGAAGACGGGGTGGCCGCGCATCGGCGTCTGGCTGCCGTCGTTGGGCGGCGCGGCGGGGGCCAGGCGCGAGGCGATCATCTCCGCGGCGTGGCGGAGGACGGTCTCCATCCCCCTCCGCCGCTGGTAGGCCAGGTCGTCGCCGCGCAGGCGGAAGCGCCGGCGGAACGACGACGCCGCCAGCCGCGCGAAGACGTCGTCCATCCGCGCGTCGACCGCCCGTGCCGCATCGTCCAACCGTGCGACGTCGCCCATCGTCCCGCCTTCCTTGCACGCAGTCTTCGGTCGTCAGCGGGGCTCGCGGGCAAAAGGTGGCGCGCGCCGGAGGTTCCCGGCGCGCGCCCA
>DASYJZ010000097.1:0-7958 GCA_035995965.1 Longimicrobium sp.
GATCACGTAGACCACGTGCGTGAACGGGGGATAACGGCGCTCCGCCGGCGCCGGCCGGTCCCACCCGTTCAGCGCCGCCACCCGGGCGGTGAGCGCCGGAAGCGACTGGCCGGCCAGGCGGACGGTCTGCAGCGTCCCCCCGATCTGCGCGAGCGTGGTGTTGCCGCCGCTCCCCACGTGCATGGTGGTGGCCGATGGCTGCGGCCCGTCGGGGTTGGCGAGGGTGCCGCGCCCCTTGCCGTTCCCGACCAGCAGCGTGTCGCCCAGCGCGAGCACGGCGGTGGGATACCACCCCGCCGGGACGCGCGCAGCCAGCCGGTCGTTCCCCCGCGCCGCCGCCACCCCCGAGGCCGCGCGCGAGAGCTCGAAGAGCGCCACCGCGTTCGCGTCCCCCTCCGCCACCCAGAGCCGCGTCCCGTCCGCCGACAGGGCGAGCGCGTTGGGCGTGCTCCCCTCGTTCGGCCCCGCCGGCGGCGCGTCGTCGAGCTGCGCGACCACCCGCCCCCGGCGCGTGTCGACGACCGCCACGCGGTCCGTGCTCCCCGACGCCACGAAGAGCCGCGACCCGTCCCCGCTGGCGACGATCGCGGAGGGGTGGCGCCCGACGGGGATGCGCCCGGCGGACGCGAGCCGCCCCGCGCGCCGGACGAACGCCGACACCGTGCTCCCGCCCCACGCCGACACGTACACCCTGCCGTCGGGCGTGACCGCCACGCCGTACGGGTAGCGCTCGGTCGGCAGGCGCTGCGTCACGCGCCCGGTGGCGAGGTCGATCACCGCCAGCGAGTCCGCCAGGTTCTCGGCCACGTAGAGCCGGCGGCCGTCGGGGGAGACGGCGAGCCCGGCCGGGTAGCGCGTCCCGTCGCTCCGCGGCGCCTTCGCGGCCAGGACCAGGCTGTCGCGCAGCGTCGCCCTGCCGCCCGCCCAGGCGTAGCGGTAGACCACGTCCTGGTTGCCGCCCGAGGCGTACAGCGTCCCGCCGTCCGGCGAGAAGGCGAGGCCGACGAAGGCAGCCGGCTGGTCCAGCGTCTGGAGCACGGCGCCGTCGCGCCCGACCACCTGCACCCCCTGCTTCCGCCAGCCGCAGAGGAGGAGGACCACGCGGTCGCCCTCCGGCGCCAGGAGCATCGCCAGCGGCAGCGGCCCCACGTCCACCTGGGTGCCCACCGGCCCGATCCGCGCCCCGGTCGGCAGCCGCGGCCGCAGCGAGTCCGTCCGCACGCGCGCCGCCGCAAGCGCCGCCGCCACGGGAGCCGTGGGGGGAAGCGGTGCCGGGGCGGCGGCGGCCGGGGCGGGCGTCGGAGCGGGCGCGGGCGACGGCGGCCCGGAGCAGGCGGCGAGCGCGACGCACGCGGCGCCGGCCGCGGATGCGGCGGTGCGGAGGA
The DNA here is from genome assembly GCA_035995965.1 of Longimicrobium sp. Classification (GTDB taxonomy): domain Bacteria; phylum Gemmatimonadota; class Gemmatimonadetes; order Longimicrobiales; family Longimicrobiaceae; genus Longimicrobium. Next base: position 1,386 of record DASYJZ010000097.1, read on the forward strand.
TCATCCGGACTCCAGCTGGCGTAGAAGCGTGGGAGCGGACGGGCAATGTAGGCGGCCGCCGCGCAACCGCCAGCGGAGGCGCCGCTCCCCCGCTCCGTACGTAGTGTCTGCTTTAGTTGCCACCCTGGCACTCCTCGTGCGCCTGCACGGCCTCGCTGGGCTCGCCGCCAGCACGCCCGGGCCCCCCATAACCGCGGTGCGCATGCTGTCGCCCCCCGACCCGCTCCCCACGGCAGGGTTCCCCCCTCGCACGCACGCCGCCGGCGACGACTCGCGCAGGGAGCTCCAGGCACGGCTGACGGAGCCTGGCCGCCTCGAAGCGCTGGCGCGCTCCGGGCTGCTCGGCCCGGGCGACGAGGAGGCGTTCGACCGCCTCAGCGCCATGGCGGCCAGGCTCCTCCACGCCCCTGTGGCGGGACTGAGCCTGGTCGCGGCCGACCGCCAGTTCCTGAAGAGCGCCGTGGGCTTCGCCGGGCGTTGGCAGGCGCGCGGCTGGATGCCGCTGAGCCACAGCTTCTGCCAGCACCTGGTCGCCTCGGGCATGCCGCTCGTGCTCGGCGACACCCGCCTCGACCCACGCACGCGCGGCAGCCCGGCGATTCCGGACGACGGGGCGCTGGCCTACCTGGGCGTGCCGCTGCGCGCCTGCGGGGAGGTGGTCGGAGCCCTGTTCGTGCTCGACCGCCGGCCGAGGGAGTGGAGCAGCGCCGAGCTGGAGCTGCTTCAGGATCTCGCCTGGTTCGCGGTGACGGCCGTGGAGCGGGGCGGCGCCCTCCGCGAGGCGCACGCGAGCCGGCTCGCGGAGCGCCGCCAGGCGGCGCTGAACGACGCCGCCCACATCCTGGCACGCGCGGACACGCTGGAAGCCGCGGCCGTGGAGATCCTGCGGTCGCTCTGCCGCCGCATGCGCTGGGGGGCCGGCATCTTCTGGAGCGTGGACGAGGACGCGGGGGTCCTCGTCTGCACGCACGCATCGAGCTGCGGCCACGACGAGGGGCCGCTGGAGCGGCTGTGCCGGCGGGTCGTGCTCTTTCCCGGGTCCGGGCTGGCCGGGCGCGTGTGGCAGAGCCGGCGCGTGGAGTGGATCGCCGACGTGGCGCTGGAGCCGCCGAACCCCACCCGCGACGCCGCCGTCGCGGAGGGCGTGCGCGGCGCCGTGGCGCTCCCGCTCATGGCCGAAGGGACGGTGGTCGGCGTGCTCGAGTTCGTTACGCGCGAGCGGTTCGCGGCCGACGCGGAGCTCGTCGAGGCGATGTCCGCGCTCGCGGCGCAGATCCAGACCTTCGTGTCGCGCAGGCGGGTCGAGGTCAACGCCCGCCGTCTCGCGGCCATCGTGGACGACTCGGACGTCGCCTTCGTCGCCACCACCCCGGGCGGCGTCGTGACCGACTGGAACCGCGGGGCCGAGGAGATCTTCGGCTACACCGCGAGCGAGGCTTGCGGGAGGTCGGGGCTGCTCCTGGTGCCGAAGACGGAGCGCGTGGACCCGCCGCCCGATCCCGCCACGCTCCCGGCCCACTACGAGGCCGAGCGGTTGCGGAAGGACGGCCGCAGGATCTGGGTCTCCGTCACCCGGTCCCTGGTCCACGACCAGGCGGGCGAGCTCGCGGCCGTCTCGTACGTGGCGCGCGACGTCACCGGGCAGCGCGCGCTGCGGGAGCGCCTGCGCCAGTCCGAGGCCGAGACGCGCACCATCCTGGCCGCGCTTCCCGACGTCGTCCTGGTGCTGAGCCAGGACGGCCGGTACGAGAAGGTCGCCACCACCGCGACCGAAAGCATGAATGCTCCGCCGCAGGAGCTCGTCGGCCGTTTCATCCACGAAGTTCTCCCCGCCGCGGCGGCGGACCGGCTGCTGGCGGAGATCCGGGAAGTGGTGCGCACGGGTGCCACGCGGCGGGTCGAGTACACCCTCGCCATCCGCGGACGCGAGGCGCACTTCGACGCCACCGTCAAACCGGTCGCTCCCGGCCGGGTGCTCTGGGTCGCCCGCGACGTCACCGAACGCGTACGCTCGGAGCAGCAGCTCCGGGAGAAGGAGGAGGAGCTCCGCCAATCGCAGAAGATCGAGGCGATCGGGCGTCTGGCCGGCGGGATCGCGCACGACTTCAACAACCTGCTGACGGTCATCGCCGGCAACGTGCAGCTGCTGCTGCTCGACACGCCCCCCGGCTCGCCGACGCGGGCGGACCTCGAAGAGACGCAGCGGGCGGTGGACCGGGCCGCCGCGCTCACGCGGCAGCTGCTGGCCTTCAGCCGCAAACAGGTGATGCGGCCGCAGCCCGTCGCGCTGGAGGCGCTGGTGGGGGGCGTGGACACGCTGCTGAGACGCGTGATCGGCGAAGACGTGGAGCTCGTGACCGACGTGCCCCCGGGCACCTGGCCCGTCCGGGTGGATCCCGGGCAGATGGAGCAGGTGCTGGTGAACCTCGCCGTCAACGCCCGTGACGCGATGCCCCGCGGCGGGAAGCTTTCGATCACCGCCCGCAACGGTCCCGCCGGCGGCTCGCCGCGGCGCGGCTGCGCCCGCCGGTTCGCCGCCCGCGACCACGTGCTGCTCTCCGTCGCGGACACCGGGACCGGAATGGACGAGGCCACCCTGGGGCGCGTGTTCGAGCCCTTCTTCACCACCCGGCCGGAGGGCCAGGGAACGGGCCTGGGGATGTCGACGGTGTACGGGATCGTGCGCCAGAGCGACGGCGAGATCTGCGTGGAGAGCTCGCCGGGCCGTGGCACCGCCGTGCACGTCAGCCTCCCCCGGTGCGACCCGGCCGAGGGGGACGAGCGGCCGGCCGCGGAGCCGGCGGCGGTCGTCGTCGTCGGCGGCGAGACGATCCTGCTGGTGGAGGACGAGCCGGGGGTGCGCGCGGTGGTGTCGCGGCTGCTGCGCCGCAGCGGCTACTCCCTGCTGGAGGCGGCGTCGGGAGAAGAGGCGGTGGAGCTGATGGACGGGGACCGCCTGGCGGGCGTCGACCTCGTGATCACCGACGTGGTGATGCCGGGGCTGACGGGGCCCGAGCTGGCCGCCCGGCTGCGCCTGGCCCGGCCCCGTCTGAAGATCCTCTACATGTCCGGCTACACCGACGCGGCCCTCCAGAGCCATGGGGCACTCGCCCCCGGGGTCGACCTGATCGAGAAGCCGTTCTCCCTCGAAGTGCTGGCCGCGCGCGTGCGCCTGCTGCTGGACGCCGCCTGATAATCGTACAGGGCCGCCGCACCCCGGGCCGCAGGCGTCGTTTCCCGCAAAACGGTTCCCCGCCGCCCAGTTTCACGGCAGGGCGCGGGCGGAGCCGGCATCCGCAAAAATTCCGCAACTGCTGTTCGATCAGGCACTTGCAGCGATCGGTACCCCCGGAACGCGTCTTCCGTTACGCTCGGCCAGGCGAGCAGCGCTCGCGCCCCCGGGCCTGAGCGACGCACCGGCCCTCCCGTCAGGCTTCCCCGCGCAGGAGCAGCAGCATGCACCAGGTATGGCCGCACCTCTCCTCGCTCCGGCGCGCGTTGCGGCAGGCGGGCGCGACGCTGTGGAGCTTCCTGGAGGGACTGGAGTTCTGCGGGTACGCGCTCATCCTCGGTCTCGCCGCGGTCGCGCTGGTCCTCGCGGTCGCGGGGCGCGGGCTCGCGCGGGGCGCCTGGCGCGCGCTGCCGCTCGGCGGAGAATCGACCGGGCGCGCGCTCTCCGCGTGAGCACCCCGCCTCCCCGGCCCGCGAACCCCCTCGCGCTCCGGCGGCGGGGGGATTATCTATTCGACTGCAGGTGCAGTGCGGTCGTCCCCGCCCCGGCCGTCCGGGAGCGGCGCAGGGCGGGAATGCGTTACGTTTCACCTCGCGGAGGGACCATGAGGAAGCCGGTGAGCAAGCATGCGTTGCGCAGGGCGCTGGAATCCGTCCACGCCGAGGGCCGCATCGGGTGGGACGGGCCGACCGGCGCGGTGGTCGACCGGGTCTGGCACCACATCGAGAAGCAGGCGCACGGCCAGCGCAAGAAGACGATCTCCCGCGACAGCGTCCGTGCCGGGGAGCCCGCCGCCGCCTGAGGCGGACGAGCTCCGCCGCCGGGCCGGCGACCGCACGGCCGCCCGCCTGGCGAAGAGCCCCGGCCGGCGCCGGGGCTCTTTGCGTGCCGAGCTCCTCTTCAACCTCTCCTTCCTGGCCGTCGCCGCGCTCCTCATGGCGCTCTGGACGGCCACCGTGCTGCGCATCTCCGGGCCGCGCCCCATCTGGGTGCTCCTCCTCCTGTTCGCGGTCGACGTCGCCGTGTTCGTGGGCCTGGGCCGCTACCTCATCGACCGGCTGGTGGTGCGGCCGCTGCGCGGCGCCGTGGCCACCGCCGAGGCCATCGCCGCCGGCGAGTACAGCCGCCGCGCCCCCGAGGGCGAGACCCGCGAGATCGCCGCGCTGAACCAGGCGCTCAACGCCATGACCGACCAGCTGCTGGACCACCAGCAGACGCTCTCCGACAACGTCCGCTCGCTCGACGACACCAACCGCCTGCTGCTGGCCACCCAGCGCGACCTGGTACAGGTGGAGAAGCTGGCCTCCATCGGCCGGCTGGCCGCCGGCGTGGCGCACGAGGTGGGCAACCCGCTCGGCGCGCTCCTCGGCTACGCCTCGGTCCTGCGCCGCCGCGGGGTGGACCCCGAGCTGCTCGACGGCCTGGAGCGCGAGACCCGGCGCATCGACGTGATCGTCCGCGGCCTGCTGGACTACGCGCGCCCGACCCCCGCCCGCCGCGAGCCCGTCGACGTCAACGCCGCCATCCGCCGCGTGCTGGAGCTGCTCGGGGCCCAGGGGAAGCTCGGCGGGGTGGAGGTCGACGTCGCCCTGGACGACGGCCTCCCCCCCGTGAGCGCCGACGGCCACTTGGTGGACCAGCTCTTCGTGAACCTGGTGGACAACGCCCGCGCCGCGCTGGCCGGCGGCGGGCGGATCACGCTGCGCAGCTCGCTGGAGCGCTACCACCCCGACCGGCCGATCCCCTTCCGCCGCGCGGGCGACCCGGCGGGGGTCTCCTACGCGCACCTGCGCCGCCCGCGCTACGGCACCCACCGCGCGGCCGAGATCGAGCCCGGCACCGAGATCGTGCGCGTGGTGGTGGCCGACACGGGGCCGGGGATCGCGCCGGAGCACATCGAGGCGGTGTTCGACCCCTTCTTCACCACCCGCCCCCCCGGCGAGGGGACCGGGCTGGGCCTTGCCATCGTCGCCGGCACCATGGCAGACTTCGGGGGCCGCATCGACGTCTCCTCCGCCCAGGGGGGCGGCGCCGCCTTCACGCTCAGCTTCCCCACCCACCGCGACCCCGCGTGATCCCCAAGCCCGACAGCAGGTGCCGTCGCGGAAGCCTGGTACCGCGAGCCGCGGGCTCGCCCGCGGACCGCCGATCCCCCTGGCGCCCGCCCGGGCTCAGCGCCCGCGCCGACCGTACCGGCATGAGCTCTCATGCGCAGGGAGAGGGCGCCGCGGCGGCGGACGCGCTCCGTGGGTCGGACTCGGCGGAAAACGACGGCGGTTCGGCATGAGCGAGCGCCGGGTCCTGGTCATCGACGACGAAGCGGGGCTGCGCCACACCCTGCTCCTCATCCTGCGCGACGAGGGGTACCGGGTGACCGTGGCCGACGACGGCGAGTCGGGGCTGCGCACCGCGCTCGCCGAGCAGCCCGACCTCATCCTCTGCGACATCCGCATGCCCCGCATGGGCGGGCTCGACTTCCTCCAGCGCTACCAGGAGGGGGGCGGCACCGGGCTGGTGATCATGATGAGCGCGTACGGGGCGCTGGAGACGGCGGTCGAGGCCATGCGGCGCGGCGCCTACGACTACATCTCCAAGCCCTTCAACGCCGACGAGGTGCTGCTCACCCTGCGCAAGGCCGAGGAGCGCGAGCAGCTGCGCCGCGAGGTGGCGCGGCTGAAGCGCGAGGTGGGCGAGATCCAGGGGTTCGAGGGGGTGGTCGGCACCTCGGCCGCCATGCGCGAGGTGATGGAGCTGGCGACGCGGGTGGCGCCCTTCCCCTCCACCGTGCTGCTGACGGGCGAGAGCGGGAGCGGGAAGGAGGCGGTCGCGCGCGCCGTGCACCGCGCCAGCCCGCGGCGCGACCGCGGGTTCGTGGCGATCAACTGCGGCGCGATCCCCGAGAACCTGCTGGAGAGCGAGCTCTTCGGGCACGAGAAGGGCGCCTTCACCGGGGCCGACCGGGCGCGCGAGGGGGTGTTCGAGGAGGCCGACGGGGGCACGCTCTTCCTGGACGAGATCGGCGAGCTCTCGGTGCAGCTGCAGGTGAAGCTGCTTCGCGTGCTGCAGGAGCGGGTGATCCGGCGCGTGGGCGGGAGCGGGGAGCGGCCGGTGGACGTGCGCGTGCTGGCCGCCACCGCGCGCGACCTGGTGGCCGAGGTGAAGGCGGCGCGCTTCCGCGACGACCTGTACTACCGGATCAACGTGGTGCAGATCCACATCCCCCCGCTGCGCACGCGCCCCGAAGACATCCCGCTGCTGGCCGAGCACTTCGTCCTGCGCCACTCGAAGCGGCTGGGGGTGGACACGCCGGGGCTGCCGCGCCCGTTGCTGCCGGTGCTGGC
>DASYJZ010000098.1:0-9968 GCA_035995965.1 Longimicrobium sp.
CTCTCGGTTCCTCTGCGTCTCTGCGTGAAACGTTCCGTAGCAGCGTGTGTGGCCGCGGGGCCCGTCAGCTGCCGCCGAGCTTGCTCTCCACCAGGTCCACGCCCTCCTGCGTGAGCGCGTACTGCTTCCGGGCCTGCCGGGTGGTGCCCATCTTCTTCTTCTGCACCATCAGCGGGGGACGGGCGCGCAGGTTGGACTCGATGGCGCGGGTGATGTTGGGCACGGGAAGGCCGTTGCGCTTCAGCTCGGCGTTGATGGCCTGGCTGGTGACGGTGCGGTCCGGCCGGCCGCGCGCCAGCACGTAGGCACCCAGCAGCGCGCGCTCGGCCATGGTCTCCGGCTTCCAGCGCTCCACCAGCGACGAGATCCCCCCCGTCGCCCGGCGGGTGGTGGTGCTCCCCCGCGGACGGCCGCGGCGGCGCGGGGCTTCTTCGCCCGCCGCCCCGCCCTCGCCCTCCTCGCCCGCCGCGGCACGGGCGGCGCCCCGCCCCGCGCGCGCGCCGAAGGCGCGGTCCAGCAGGAGGTCGCGAGCCTTCTCCTTTAGAACGGGATCGTATCCCGAAATGGCTTCGTTGATCTCGTCCAGCAGCGCCTTGACTTCCTGCAGCTCTTGCATGGGCTCTCCCGGCTCCGGCGTGGGTGTCCGCTCCGGCGTCGGATCGCCGGCGGACCAACGGATGTCAATGGTGGGGGGACTGCAATGTCTCCATGTGCGCATCATTTAAAGCGCCGCATGCACCGCCGTCAAGTAGGTTGAGTATGCCCCGGGGCCGAATGCGCAGAAGATCACCTTGCGCGGGTACGGGTTGCGGGCGAGGAAGTCCACCACCTCGCGCACCGCAATGGCGGCGGCGCGCTCCAGCGGAAAGCGGTATGCGCCGGTGCTGATGGAGGGGAATGCCACCGTATCCATCTCCTTGCCCGCAGCCAGCTTGAGCGAGTTGCGCCAGGCGTTCGCGAGCACCTCGTCCTCGCCCTTTTCGCCGCCCTGCCATACGGGGCCCACGGTATGGATCACCCATCGCGCGGGGAGGCCGTGGCCGCCCGTGAGCTTGGCCTCGCCCGGGCGGCAGCCGTGCAGCATCCGGCACTCCTGCACCAGCCCCGGACCGGCCGCGCGGTGGATGGCACCGTCCACCCCGCCGCCGCCCAGCAGCGAGGTGTTGGCGGCGTTCACCACCGCGTCCACCTGGAGCTTCGTGATGTCGCCTTCCACGACCTCCATGCGGTCTTTGAGCGATGCGTCCATGATCGGTGCAAGGTGAGGGGTGCCGAGCCGATCTCGCTTGCTCGTCCAGAATCCGGCTCAGCCGGCCCGGAGCTCCAGGCCGCGGGTGGTGAGCAGGGCGGCGCCGTCGCGGGTCCAGCGGGCCAGGCTCTCCGCCTCGGGCTCCAGGCCGAGGCCCCAGGTCGCGTCGGTCACCAGCGTGACCAGGCACCCGCGCGAGGGCTGGAGCAGCCCCTCCACCGCGTGCTTCACGCAGACGTCGCGCGCCACCCCCGCCACGTACACGTCCAGCCGCCCCAGCCGGCGCCGCAGCTCGGCCAGGAACGCCTCGGCCGAAGGGTTCCCGCGGAACACGTCGAAGCGGTCCTTCTGGATGAACACCGGCCGCCGCTCGGCCAGCGCGCGCGCCACCGCCCGCCGCGCGTCGTCCTCCGTGGCGTCGCGCGGGAGCACGATGGGGTCGTCGGGACGGAGGGAGGCGTGGATCTCCGCGCCGGCGCGCTCCGCCGGGTCGTCGGACATCCCCATGCAGTGCGGCGGATACGTCTCCAGCACGGGATCCGGATGCACGGGGTCGATCTCCGCGTCGCCGTATGCGTGCCAGTCGCCGGTGAACACCACCAGCTCGCACTCGGCCCGCATCCACTCCACCGCCTTCTGCAGCGCGGGGATCACCTGCCGCGCGCCCTCGTCCGTCTCGTCGAAGAGGTCGTGGATGTACAGGCGCCCGCCCTCGGCCGGCGGGAGGAGGAAGTCGTTCTGCGCGTCGGTCACCCAGCCGATGCGCGTGGTGCGGTCAGCGGTCATCCCGTGTATCTCGTCGATCGTGCGCATCGGCGGCCGAGTTCAAAGGGCCGGCTGATATCGATCCTTCGGCCTGTCTGCTGCAGTGCTCACCGAGGCTCCGGCGTGGCCGGCCTCAGTCTCAGGATGATCATCGCGTCCGCGCGTCGTCATCGATCCGCCAGCGCCTGGGACCAGTCGAGGCGGACCAGGCGCGGGTTCTCGCGGTACGCGCGGCCCACCTTCCCCTCCGGCCGTCCGTCGATCTTCACCAGGTCGGCGGTGAAGTCGAAGTCGTTCAGCAGGCCGCTGGAGGGGTCGCTGTGCCCCAGCAGGCTGCTGCCCACGCCGTACGCCGCCACCGGCACGCCCTCGGCCTCGAAGCGCGCGATCTTCGCGGGGGTGAAGCCGCCGCTGGCCACGATCCCCACGTAGCCGAAGCCCTCGGCGTCGAGCGCGGCGCGCAGCTTCCGCACCAGGTGCGCGTTGACGCCGGTGAGCCGGGCGCGCCCCCACACCGCGGGGTCGCCGATCAGCGAGGCGTCGACCAGCCGCTCGCTGGTGTCCACCCGCACCGCCCCCAGCGCCCCGTCGCCGAATTCGTCGCGCATCGCCCGCGCGACCTTCAGCGAGGTGCCGACCACGTCGTTGTCGTAGTCCACCAGGCTGGTGATCGCCACGCCGGGCTCCTCGTCGCGCAGGTAGCGGGCGAAGGCGAGCGTCGCCTCCACCGTGTCGCCCGCGAAGGCGGCGATCATGGCGTGCGGCATGGTGCCCACCCCGCGCGCGCCCCACCACGCCCCGGCCGCGTCGCTCGACACGCTCTCGGCGCCGCCCACCTGCGCCGCGTAGCCGTCGGGGGTCTGCACCCGCCAGTCGTCGTGGCGCGGGGCCATGTAGATCACCGGCTTGTCGCCCGCCGCCTCGGCCACGATGCGCGTGTTCGAGGCGATCAGCGACCGCCGCGCGAGGACGCCGAGCACCGGCGTCTCCAGGTGCGCGAAGCCGCGGTAGCAGCCGGTGACGTGCAGCACCGGCTCCCAGTCGTCCGCGCCGCCCCGGTTGATGGCGTCGCCCTCCAGCAGCGCGTGGACCTCCAGGTCGCGCGGGTCGTACCCGGGCGCGAGCTGCGTCTGGAAGAGCCGAACGGCCTCGTAGATCCCCGCCAGCACCCCCCGCTGCTTGGCGAACACCTGGAGGGTGGCCACCGGGTCGCGCCCCGCGTGCCGCAGCGTGGCCGCCGTGCGCAGGAAGTAGCGGTCGGAGAGCCACCCGGTGCGGATGCGCGCGTCGAACTGGAAGAGCTCGGCCGGGAAGCGCGCCAGCCCCTGGTGCAGGTGCCGCGTCCGCAGCCCGGCGTCGTCCGCCGGTGGGTTTTCGATCATCCGCGCTCCACCGCTGTGATTCTCAAAACGAGAACGACCCTGGCGAAGCACAGCATAGCCCGCCTGCCGCGGCCGGTCAAGCGCGCCCGTCCACCGGGAGGAAGGGGAGGCGGAGCGAGGGGTCGAGCCGCGCGTGCACCATGTCGGGGCGGAAGCGGAAGAGCTCGGGCGCGACGCCGGGCTCGCCCCCCGCGCGGGCGCGCCGGCGCCCCGTCCCCGCCACCAGCCGCGGCGAGCGCGTCTGCCGCCCGCCCCGCGCCTCGGCCACCGCGCGGCGGAAGTTGGCGCGGTGCAGCGGCCGCCCCGCCGCCGCCTCGCACGCCGACTGCAGCTCGTCGAGCGTGAACTCGTCGCCGGCCAGCGCCTTGAGCGCGGCGGGGAGGTACTTGATCTTGCCGCGCAGCCGCGCCAGGGCGTCGGCCAGGATGCGGCGGTGGTCGAAGGCCATCTCCCGCCCCATCCCCTCCCCCGCCCCGGGCGCCGGGCGTCCCCAGCGGTCGCGCCCCGCCTCGGCCACCAGCCCCGCGTCCAGCAGCAGCCGCCACCGCTCCGCCACCCGCTCCTCGTTCCACTCGCGCACCCCGAAGCCGAAGGCGTAGTCGATGCGCTCGCGCGCGTCGCCGCCGATGCGCTCCGCCCAGCGCCCCAGCGCGCCCAGCGCCGCGTGGGCCGCGGCGCGCCCCGCGGCGGAGCGCAGGTCCTCCCAGGGCAGGTAGCGGTAGAGGTCGGTCCAGCGCGCGTCCGAGGCGTCGTCCTGCGCGGCGAGGCGTGCCGGGCGGGGCATCAGCATCAGGTAGGCGTTGGTGGCCACCCGCGCGCCGGTGCGCACCCACCCGCCGGTGGCGGGGTCCGGGTGGCCCGCGAACTGGCGCGGGTCGCGGCCGTCCTGGGTGTAGCTCCCCAGCGGCTCCAGGTACTCCGGCTCCTCCACCCCCGTCTCCTCGCGCAGCTCGCGCAACGCGGTCTCGCGGGTGGTAGGGTCCTCGTCCCACTCCAGGAAGCCGCCGGGCCAGGCGTCGAGCCCGCGGAAGGGCTCGCCGCCGCGCACCACCACCAGCGCCCGCAGCGACGCCTCGCCGCCCGGCCAGTCGAGCGCCAGCGCCACCGCGTCTCCGGTCACCGCGTAGTGCGGGAACTCGCCCGCGTCATAGCGCAGCGCCCAGTCGGGAACGCCTTCCGCCCGCGCCTGATCCTCCGTCTTCACTCGCTCGCCTCCCGCGTGGAGGGGGCAGAATGGCCTCCGCCGGTGCGCCGCGTCAACCGCCGCTCCCCCGCCGCCGGCGCGGACCGGACGACTGTGCCGGTCCCCGGGCACCGAAAGCGTGCCAATCCCTGGTCGAATCCCGTCTGCTCCACGATTCGGATGCAGCCGGCGACAAATGCAATAACACCATATGTTTCCTTGCGGAAGGCTGGACTTTCTGCAAAGTTATGGCTGCTCGCCGTACGCCTGCCATCCCTGGCGAGCTCAGCCCCGCTCCGGGCGCCGACCCGGCTGCCCGGCCACGCAACGGGGCCAGGCACCCCTCCACTGCGGTCTCCCAACGGTCCGGGAGCACGCGCGCGTCCGCGAGAACGCCCGACCAGAGCCACGCCGCGCGGCGCCCCCAAGGGTGTGCCGCCGAGGCCGTTCCGCTCCACTCCGTCCGCACCCCGCGGGCGACGAGCACCCCGCTTCCCGGAGCTCCCCAGCGATGCACCGAACCCGACCCCGGCTCCACCGCCGCGCGTCGTCCCTGCTTGCCGCCGCGCTGGCGCTCGCGGCGGCGGCGTGCACCGACCGGGCCAACCCGCTGGCCCCCGGCCCGGGCGCAGGCCCCGGTGGCGGCACCCCGGGTACCCCCGTCACCATCCAGACGCTCGAGTGCAATGCCAGCACGGCCGACCTCACCGTGCGCTGCGCGCCCATCAGGCCGGGCGAGAGCGACGCGCGGGGGATCATCGTGGGGAACCAGGGCGTGTACGTGCAGGTGACCTCCAGCAACGTGGCCTACAACGGCGGCACGGGCCAGTTCACCTTCGACGTGACCCTCCAGAACCTGATCGAGCAGAAGCTGGGGACCACCGACGGGACCACGGTCGATCCCAACGGCATTCGCATCTTCTTCCACTCCGGGCCCACCGTCACCTCCGGCGTGGGCGTGGCGTCGGTGCTGCCCGACGGATTCGGGACCTTCACCGCGGCCGGGCAGCCCTACTACCAGTACAACCAGCTCCTCGCCAACGCGCAGACCTCGACGGCCCGCGGCTGGACGCTGATCATGCCGCCCACGGTGCTGACCTTCTCGTTCCTCCTCTACGTGGCGGCGCCGGTGGAGTACCCCAACGGCTACGTCACCATGGACGGGAACCTCCCCGGCGCGTCGTACGGCTACTTCCACCCGGGCGACACCCACCCGGTGGTGGCGGTGGCCAAGACCGCGGTGGGGAACGTGATCCCCGCCGCGGTGATCACCTTCGGCACCACCGACGCGAACTGCGCCACCGTGAGCGGCGGCGGCACCGTGACCGGGGTGAGCGCCGCCACCTGCAGCATCACCGCGAGCAGCGGCGGGCTGGCCACCGGGAGCCTGTCGTTCGCCGTGAGCGGCACCACCCGCACCTGGACCGGCGCCACCTCGAGCGACTGGAACCTCGGCACCAACTGGGGCGGCGGCCGGGTTCCCGCCGCCGCCGACTCGGTGAGCATCCCCACCGGGGTGCCCAACTTCCCGGCGCTCACCAGCGCGGTGTCCATCCGCGGCGTGACCGTGGCCGACGCCGCCACCCTCTCGCTCGGCGCCTTCAACCTCACCGCCAACGACAACGTCGCGACCGGCCCCACGGCCGGCTCGGGGATCCTCTCCACCACCGGAACGCTGGTGCTCGCGAGCACCAGCGGCACGAGCACCGTGCACGGCCGCATCCCCACCTTCCTGGTCACCGGCGTGTACACCCTCGACGGCGACGTTTCGGCGATTGCGAAGGGCCAGGTGGACCTCGGAAAGCTGGTCAGCCCGAACTACAACCTGCAGGTGTCGCAATGACCTCGACCCGGCGGGGCCCCGGCCGCGGCTCCCCCACTCACACTCGAACCGGACACCGGACCATGAAACTGTCTCGTCTCGCCATCGTCCTTGCCGCCGGGGCGCTCCCGGCGCTCGCGACGCCGCTCCCCGCGCAGATCCTGCTGCAGCTCAAGGCGGGCTCGCCGCTCTCGGACCGCTTCCGCGTGGACAGCTCCGGCGCGTTCGTCGCCTACGGCTTCGTGCGCGACGTGGGCAACACCACCGGCTGCGCCGCGCAGGTCCCCGCCACCGGCGCGGGTACGCGCTTCGAGTGGCACCCCTGCCGTGGCTCCATTCGCTTCGGCCGCGTCCCCACCGGGCAGACGAACTGGGACGACGCCAACATGGACGACTTCACCTTCGCCGGCGGCAACCAGGTGGTGGCGAGCGGCTACGGCGCCTTCGCCTTCGGCGACCAGGTGACGGTGAGCTCCACCGTGGGCGTGGGCTTCGGCTCGGGTGTCACGGTGAGCGGCACGGCCGGGTTCAGCTCGGGCGCCAGCAACGTCTGCTCGGGCTTCGCCTGCACGGCCATCGGCTACACGGTGCGCGCCGGCGGGCAGGGCTCGGTGGCGCTCGGCTACCGCACCACGGCCAACAACGACTACTCGGTCGCGCTCGGCTACCGTGCGTCGAACAACACGCACACGGGGACCATGGTGATGGGCGACGAGTCCACCACCGACTCGGTGCGCAACCAGAACGACAACGAGTTCCGCATCCGCTACAACGGCGGCATCCGCCTGCGCGTGAGCACCGCGGCGAACGGCAACACGCCCGGCGCCGGCGGCAACGTCGGCTGCGACCTCACCGTCCTGGTGCCGAGCTGGACCTGCGCGTCCAGCCGCACGCTGAAGGAGAAGTTCTTCGCCGTGGACGGCGAAGACGTGCTGGCGCGGCTGCGCGCGCTCCCCATCACCACCTGGAGCATGATCGGCGGCGACCGGAGCGTGCGGCACCTGGGCCCCGTGGCCGAGGACTTCTACCACGCGTACGGCCTGGGGGTGGGCGAGACCACCATTGGCCTGGGCGACATCGACGGTGTGAACCTGGCGGCCGCCAAGGCGCTGGAGGCACGCACCACGGAGCTGCGCCGCGAGCTGGACGCGCGCACGGCCGAGGTCGCGGCGCTCCGCGGCGAGCTGGCCGAGCTCCGCGCGCAGGTGCAGGCGCTGGCGAAGGCGCAGGGTCAGCCGAACCCGTGATTGGGCGCGCGGCTGGCCGGTGAACCCGGCCCACCCACGCGAATGCGTGAAGCCGCCGGCGCGGATACCCCGCACCGGCGGCTTTCGTCACCACCCGTCTCCGTCAGGCCAGCAGCTCCACCTGTCCGCGATGGATGCGGATCAGACGCCCGGCGAAGGTGGTGAACTGGAAGAAGCCGTCCTTCTCATTGAAGTTGAGGCTCAGCTCCTGGAGGAGGCGGATGGCCACCGCCTCGCCCAGCACCAGCGACTCGGTGTAGTCGCTGCGCCAGTGCACGCCCGCCGCGTTGCGGAAGAGCGCGATGTTGCTGGCCAGCTTGTTCAGCTCGCTCCCCACCGACATCGAGGTGGAGCCCGGGCCCGAGTACGCCTGCAGCCCGGTGCCGCTGAGCGTGGCCTCCACCGGCGACTCGATCAAGGTGCTCTCGTCGAAGAACGCCTTGAGGATGGTGGCGCACGCCCCCGAGCCGGTGGCGTGCCCGGCGCCGTACGCCGGGTGCGTGGGGCATCCTTCGGGGTAGGCCTGCGGGAGGAGGTAGCCGTCGGGGAACTGCTCGCCCACGTTCCCGTAGTACGGCCGCAGCCCACCACCGATCACCGAGAGCGAGTTGATCAGGCTATCCTCGCCGAAGTAGGTGCGGCTCCCGCTGATCTGGTTCTGCACGCGCCCGCCGTACTCCTCGGGGCGCAGCCGCCGGTGCACGCCCCACTTCTGGTACCACACCGCCCGGATCGACCGCCCCATCACGTTCGACAGCACGTCGAACACGCTGATCGGGCCGAAGGTGCCGAACCCGGCCTGCGTCAGCGACGGCGTGGCCGCGCTCCCGGTGTACGGGTTCCCGGGATTGAAGGGGAACTCCATGTCGGCGAACGGCCGCCCCGTCGTGCCCGCCACGTAGGTCGACTGGTTGCCCGTGGGCTCGGCCAGCAGGTAGTGCGCGGCGTTGTAGTACGCGTTGATCACGAAGTCGAAGTGCACGTAGGTGGCGCCGTCACGCAGCGTGTGGATGAAGCGCGGCGTGGCGTCGTAGCTGTCGAGCCCACGTTTGTCGACCCCATTCTGCACGTCGAGCCAGGTGCTGAAGACGGTGAGGTAGTTGGTCCCCGACGCCGCCACGAGCTGCTTCTGAGAGATCTGCTGCGTGCCGTAGTTGATGAACCCGTCGGAGGCATCGCGCCCCGCCAGGGCAGCCCGGCGCGGGTCGACGTTTCCCTTGAGGAGGAACTGAGCGACGTACGGCCCCACCAGGTCGCCGGGATATACGCCGCGGAATAGGTTGGTGGCGGCCACCGGCACGGTCCCGCCGAACTTGGGGAACTCGGCGTTCATCGAGGTCACTGCCGCGGTGGTCTTGGAGTCGCTGGCGTAGCTCACGAAGGGAACGTCGCGCGCCACCGCCATCCAGTAGAGCTCGCCCGCCTCGTGCGCGGTGACGGTGCTCTGGAACTTCGGCGCGGGCGGCTGCGTCACCTCCTGCGTATCGGCCCCGCCCAGCTCGAACGCCAGGCCGCCCTGCGGGTTGGTGAGCTTCAGCGCCGTCGGCGAGGCCAGCACGATTTCCTCGAAGTCGGCGGTGTCGCCGCTCTGCAGCGCGCGCAGGAGCGTCGCGTAGGTGAACGGGTCGGGGTCGCCCAGGCTGTCGTGCTTCAGGCTCTTGGAGTAGTTCCCGGTGAAGGGATAGTCGGTGATGCTGGTCTCGTCGTTGTCGTTGGCGTGCGGCTCGTGGTCGCGCGCCGCGGCGATCCCGGCCTGCACGTCGCGCAGGGCTGCGGCCGAGAGCCGGCGCTCATCGATGCGCCGCTCGCCCACGCCTTCGATGAAGTTGAAGTTGTCGAACACGGCGAACCCCGGCGCCTCCACGTCGGTGGTGGTGCCGGCGCCGAAGACGAGGAACACCGTGGTGAGCGTGATGGGCGGCGTGCCCGAGAACAGGATCTCGAAGCGGTTGCCGTCGGCCGAGTACTCCCAGAACAGCGTTCCGCCCGTGTGGCGCAGCCGCAGCCAGCGGTGCGTCCGCGGGTCGAAGGGCACCTGGTTGCGAACCGTGGCGGTGCCAGCCACCACCTGCTCGGCGCGCAGCATCCCGACGCGCACCGCCACCGACACCGAGTTGTTCGCGTCGACCTGGGCCGAGAGCAGGGTCACCGTTCCCGTGGCCTGGGCGAGTGCGCGGATCAGCTCCACTCGCTCCTCGCTCTCCGTCAGGTCGAAGGTGACCCCCGAGGTGTAGGTGGAGAGGACCAACCCCGACTGGCTCGGGAGCGGCCGGATCTCCACCCGCCGGTTGGTTTCGGTGATCTGCGCGCTCGACGCGGT
>DASYJZ010000099.1:0-9971 GCA_035995965.1 Longimicrobium sp.
CGGTACTCCACCGGCACCTCCGAGAGGCGGCGGTACACCTCGATCCCCTCCACCTCGTCAGGGCGCACGTCGTTCGGCACGCCGGCGATGTCGGGCTGGTAGCTGACCCCGTCCAGGTAGTACTGCACCGGGCAGTCCCCCGCCTCCCAGCCCGGGCCCACGCGGTACATGGCGGGGGTGGCGCCGGTCATCACCAGGCGGTCGCCGCGCGAGGTGTTGGCCACGCGCACCCCCGGGATCTCGCGGAAGAGGTCGGTGAGCCGCCGCGGCTTGCGCCGGTCGATCTGCTCGCGCGTCACGAAGCTGCCGTGGCCGCGGTCCAGCCGCTGGTAGAAGCGCTGCAGCGGCGGGCTCATCGGCGGCCGGCGGCCGGTGGCCTCTACCCCCGACATCGCCACCGGCTCGGGCTGCAGCGCCACCTCTAGCGTCGCGGCGCCGAGCGCGAGCTCGCGCAACTGGTCGCCGTAGCCGATCCGGCGCACCATCAGCGTCTCGCGCGCCTGCCGGAGCGGGAGGAGCGCGCGGCCGCCGGCGTCGGTGCGCGTGCGGGTGCCCCCCACCCACACCTCGGCATCGGCCACGGCGGTGCCGCTGGAGGCGTCGGTGACGTGCACCGCCACGTACTCGGCGGCGGCGGGCCCCGCCGGCTGCTGCGCCGCCGTGCGGCCCGGGAGGGCGAGGAGGTGGAGCGCGGTGCAGGCCGCCGCGGCGGCGAGGGTGAGGACTGGACGGGCGATGCGCATGGCGCCTCCCGCATGGGTTGCCACCGGCCGGGAAGAGGCTCCCGCCGGAAGGAGATCGCAGCACGAAACGAGCCGCCGCCGAGCGGCGAAACGGGACGGAATCGGGGCGGCCGGCACTCCGCAACCTGTCGCGCGGCGGCGCGGCGCGGGAGTGATTCGATGCACGGGCGGACGCAGGCCGAACCATGGCGCCGCGTCAGCGCGGCGGCGCGGCCTGCGTCCAGATCACGACCGTGCCGCAGCCTGCGGAGTTGCCGCCGCGGAACTCCACCGGCGTCTCCGCGACGTTGCGGTACACCTCCAGCGCCTCGATCAGCGAGAGCGGCACGTCGCCGGAGATGTCGCCCTCGCGGCTGGGGTAGAAGCGCGTCCCGTCCACGAAGAACTGCACCTGGCAGTCGCCCGCGCCCGCGCGCTGCGACGCGGGGATCGACTGGGCCGCCCCGGTGGAGCCGGCACCCGTGGGGTACTCGTTGCCCGTGCCGGCCGCAGCGGCGCGGGTCGCCTGCCGCTGGTCTTGCTGCCGGATGCGGGCGTCCTGCGTCTGCGGGCGGAGCTCGCCCAGGTTCCCCGGCGCGATGGCGCCGGCCATCTGCAGCTTGAGCCCCCCGCGCCCGTCGTCCACCATGCGCACGCCGGGGAGCCCCTGGAACACGTCGACGGTGCGGTGCGCGTTGCGGGCGGCGATCTGCTCGCGCGTCAGGAAGAGCCCGCGGCCGCTCCGGCGCCGGCGCTGGAAGTCGGCCAGCGTGGACCGGCCGGTCGCCGTCACCCCGCGTAGCGGCACCGCAGCCGACGAAGCCGCGGCCGCGGCGATCGCCCCGCCGGCCCCCGGCGCCAGCAGCAGGTCGCGCTGCAGCGGGACCCCCGCGGCCAGGCGCACGCGCGTGCGGGCGCCGGCGCCGGTCGGCTGCCCCGCGGAGAGCACGACTTCCTCGTCCTCGGGGACGCCGCAGAGCGCGAAGCCGCCGGACGGGTCGGCCACGGTGGCCACGAACCCGCCGGGGCGCGCGCCGCGCCCGGCGTCGCCGCTCCAGGTGGCGCGCACGGTGGCGCCGGGGACGGTGCCCTCCGGCCCGCGGATGGAGCCCAGGATCACGCCCCGGAACGGCTGCGCCTCACCCGCGGGACACAGGGCCGCGGCCACCGTGGCAAGGCCGGGGACCGCCAGCCGCACCTGGGCCGTGGCGCCGGGCTCCACGGAGACGCCGGCGGGGCGCACCGCCGCGGCCGCGGGGCCCAGGCGGTAGTGCGAGAACGCCACGGTGTAGGTGCCGCCCCGCAGCCCGCCGATGTGGAAGCGCCCCGCCGAGTCGCTCACCGCCTCCAGCGCGGTGCCGGAGACGAAGACGCGCGCGCCCTCCAGCGGCGCGGCACGGATGCTGTCCCACACCACCCCCTCCACCGCGGCCGCTTCCGCCGCGCCCAGGAGCGCGCCGCCGCTCCGCGCGCTGGTGGAGAGCACCTCGCCGCCGTCCTCGCGGATGGCGAAGAGGCGGGCATTCTCGTAGGAGGTGTAGATGTCGGCGTCGCGAGAGGGGGTGGTGCGCATCCCCTGCCGCACCTCCACCTGCGGCATCCGGATCGACCAGCGGCGGACGATCCAGGGCCCGTCGTCCAGCCGCGCGTACTCCACCGTGCCGCCCAGCCGCGGGCTCGCCACGCCGGTGGGGAGGCTGGTGTAGACGTACTCCACCCGGCGCAGCTCGGCGGTGGCGCGGTGCAGCCAGAGCACCCCGCGCACGTCCGGCTGCCGCCTGCCGCCCACTGGCTCGAAGGCCACGCCCACCAGCGAATCGCCCGCCACGGCGCGGTCGTCTTCCAGCCGCATGCAGTGGTCGTTCAGGAACTCGTCCGAGACCAGGACGGTGGCGTCGGGGCCGTAGTACAGCGTCCCGCCGTCCGTCTTCTGGATCCACCCGCGCGCGGAGAGCTCGGCGGCGGGGGGGCTGGCGAAGGGGTGCGCGGCCAGCGTGGCCTGCTCGCTGCGCGTCTCGCGCAGCACGCGGCCGGTCGCGGGGTCAAGGTCGCGCTGGAATTGCGCCACGCGGTAGCGGTAGAGGCGCTGCCGCTCGCCGTACGCTGCCGCGCTCAGCGCCTTGCGGGCCTCGTTCCACACCGTCGCGGTCTGCTCGCCGCTCCCGGGGCGGACGGTGCAGCGGCGCGCGGCACCCACCGCCACGACCGCCGCGAGCGATGCCTTGCGGTCGTTCGCCACCAGCCGCTGCTGCACGCTCTCGCCGGCCGCGAGCTGGAAGGGCGGCGACACGGTGGTGGCGTAGCCCACCCGCTCGGCCCGGAGGGTGAAGCTCCCCGGGCCGGGCGCACGCAGGCTGAAGCCGCCCTGCCGGTCGGTGAGCGCCGTGGCGGCCGACCGACCCGACGAGTCGACCAGCACCACCAGCGTCTGCCCCACCGGGGCGCCGCCGGGCTCCACCAGCCGTCCCTGCACCGCCTGGGCGGAGAGGGAGGCGGCGGAGAGCAGGGTCGCGATGACGGCGAGAGGTACGCGCATGGTCCGGGGCTGCGGGTTCCCGCGAGATGCAGTGGAACGGCCGAGAAGGACGACGTCTGACGGTGGAGACTGGAAGAAGCGAGATCTTTTCGCGGAAGGACGGCGCGGTGGCCGCTGCCGCCCTCCCCGTTGCGGCTCAGCTCCCGCGGAGCCAGCTCAGCGTGAGCGAGACGGCGGCGCTCGCCTTGGTGTAGGTCACCGTGCTCGCGGTGATCGTCCCCGAGTAGCTGTCCTCGAAGCGCGCCTTGAAGGTGATCTGCCCGTTGCTGATGGTGACGTCGCCGATGGTCTCGGCGGCGGTGACCTGGCCGGCGGGAAAGTCGGGCGTGGTCAGCTTGTAGTGCAGCACCTCGTCGAAGCGGCCGTTGTCCAGGATCACCAGCGTGCCGCTCTCCAGCACCGCCGTGGTCCCCGCGGCCGTGCCGGGAAGGGTGTATGGCAGCGCGTGGCCGTTCGCGGTGCTGAGCTTGAAGCTGCCGGCCAGCTCCGCCGGGAAGCTCGCGCTGCTGCTGCATCCCGCCAGCACGACCGCCGCCGTGGCGAGGAGCGCGAAGGTGCGGCGGATCGGGCGTGCGTACATGGGGACGGCTCCTGGAGACGAGGTGGGCGGGAAACGGGCCGGCAGGAGGAGGCGGGTTCTGGTACTCCGGACGGCGCCGGGAGTTCTCGCCGGCGCGTCCGCGGTGCTCACGGCCTCCGCGCGCCGGGGCCCACGTCCAGCCGCAGCGGCACGCCGCGCGAGACGGTCACCTCCACGCGGGCCAGCTCGCTCCCCGGCGCGCGGAGGCCGGCGGTGGACTGGTCCTGCAGCGCTGCCGACGGGGTGCGCTGCCGGCTCTGCCGCGCCGGGCGCAGCGCGACCTCCACCGGCTCGCCCTCGGGGACGCCGCAGAGCACGTAGAAGCCGGCCGCGTCGGGGCGCGTCTCGGTCCAGGCGCTCGAGCCCGCCAGCACCCGCGTGTCGGCGGAGATGCGCTGCCAGGTCGCGCGCACCGCCACGCTGTCGGGCCGCACGCCCACCACGCGCCCGGTCACCACGCCGCCGAAGGCGCGCCGCGTGGCCGCAGGGCAGAGCGCCGCCGCCACGCGGGCCGGCGAGGGGACGGCGAGGTCGGCGCGCGCGGTCTCCCCCGCCACCGCGGTGACGGCGCGCGGAGGCACGGCGGCCGAGACGGGGCCGAGCCCCGGATGGCCGAAGGTGATGACGTAGGTCGCGGCGGCGGGCGCCTCCAGCCGGTAGCGGCCGTCGGCGCCGGTCACTCCATCTACCCCCGTGCCGGAGAGGAAGACGTGGGCGCCGGCCAGCGGGGCCCGCGCCAGGCTGTCCCACACCACGCCCTCGACCCAGGCCGGGGCGTCGGCGCGCACGATCGCGTCGCCCCCGTGTTCGCCCGCCGGACGGGCCGAGGTCACCTCGCCGCCCGCCTCGTGCACCCCGACCAGGTTGACGGAGTGCGTCACCGTCTGGCTGCCGTCCACTCTCAGCGCGCGGGTGACGAGCTCGGCGATGGGCATGCGGATGGCCCAGCGGCGCACGATCCAGGGGCCGCCGTGCGGGCGCTCGAACTCCACGCTCCCGCCCACCTCGGGCGCGCGCGACTCGGGCGGGCCGTTCACGTAGCGGTACTCCACGCGCCGCAGCTCGGCGCTGGCGCGGTCCAGCCAGAGCACCCCGTGCACGTCGGACACCAGGCGTCCCGCGGTCGGCTCGAACTCCAGCCCCACCAGCGCGGAGTCGCTCCCGGCCGCCACGCGGAAGCAGTGGTCGTTCAGGAACTGGTCGGAGAGGAGGACGCCCGCGTCGGGGGCGGCGTAGACCAGCGAGTCGCCCGGCATGGCGCGGATGAAGCCGTAGCGGCTCAGCTCCTCGGGCGGCACGGAGACGAAGGGAAGGGCGGATACGCCGCTGTGCGTCTGCCGCAGGTCGCGGACGACCACGCCGCCGTCCGTGCTCAGGTCGCGCTCCCAGCGCACCACGTCGTAGCGGAACACCCCGGCCTGGCCGGCGAACTCGGCGGCCGCGAGCGCCTTGCGCGCCTCTTCCCAGAGGGTGGCGGTCGCCAGCCCCACGCCGGGCCGCACCGCGCAGCGCCGGTTCCGGGGTGTCACCACCACCGCCTGCAGCGCCACGGGCCGCCCCGACGCCACCACCCGCTCCTCGCGGGTCTCGCCGGCGCCCAGGTCGAACGCGGGGGTGGCGACGGTCGCGTAGCCCACGCGCTCGGCGCGCAGCGAGTAGCGCCCGGCCGCGGGCGCGCGGATGCGGAACTGGCCCGACACGGAGGTGAGCGCCGCGCCCGCCTGCCTGCCGTCGGATCCCACCAGCGCCACCAGCACCTGCTCCACCGGCCGCCCGGCGGCGTCGACCAGCTCGCCGCGCACCGTCTGCGCGCGCACGGGCGCGGCGGCGAGGAGGGCCGCGGCGAGGGAAGCGGCGGCGAGGGAAGCGGCGGCGGTGGCGCGGAGACGCATCGGTGAGTCCTGCCGGGGGAAGAGCCGCTGGGGGTGCGAGGGGAAACGCCTGTACCCCCCGGCGTCTGACGCGGATCGTAAACTTCGCGTGAACCGTGGCCGCTGTCCACTGCGAGAGCCTGGGAATTCACCGGGTGAATCAATCCCCTGGACGCACGCGTCAGGTGGAGACGCGGAGCCTCGGGGAGGCCCGGTGGCTCTCTCCGCGCCTCTGCGGCTCCGCGCGAGGCTGGTCCTTCTGCGGTCCGAAGCTTGCTCGAAGGCCGGGGATGGAACCTCCGATCCCCAACGAGCGGCGCCGCGGTTCCGACCGGCGCCGCGGCGGCCTTGCCGGCCGCGGACGCCTCGGCCTGGGCCCGCTCCTCCTCGTCTTCGTGGGGCTGATCGCGCTGCTGATGCTGTACGGCAGCACGCAGCGCTCCGGCAAGATCGACTACAGCGAGCTGCGCAACCGCATCGCCGCCAACCAGGTGGAGCGCGTGGCGATCGGCGCCACCTCCATCGTGGCCTATCCCCGCCCCGGCATCCGCGACAGCGCCGGGGTGCGGCAGTGGACCGCCGCCCGCCCGGCCGAGCTGGAGGACCGCGGGCTGCTCGCCCTGCTCGACGCCCACAACGTGCGCATCGAAGGGGTGGAGGAGGGGCGCGGGTGGGGGCTCTTCTTCTGGCTCCTCCCGCTGGCCATGCTGGTGGGCCTCTCGTCGCTGATGATGCGGCGGATGAATCCCACGCAGGGGGTGCTCACCGTCGGCAAGAGCCGCGCGCGCATCGTGGGCGAGGAGGGGACGGGCGTCACCTTCGCCGACGTGGCGGGGGTCGACGAGGCGAAGCAGGAGACGCAGGAGGTGGTGGAGTTCCTCAAGAGCCCCGACAAGTTCGCCAAGCTCGGCGCCAAGATCCCCAAGGGCGTGCTGCTGGTGGGCCCGCCGGGAACGGGGAAGACGCTGCTCGCCCGCGCGGTGGCCGGCGAGGCGGGGGTCACCTTCTTCCAGCTCTCCGGCGCGGAGTTCGTGGAGATGTTCGTGGGGGTGGGCGCGGCGCGGGTGCGCGACCTGTTCGCGCAGGCCAAGGCGCAGGCGCCCTGCATCATCTTCATCGACGAGCTCGACGCGCTGGGGAAGGCGCGCACCCCGGGCGGGGTGCTGGGCGGCAACGACGAGCGCGAGCAGACGCTGAACCAGCTCCTGGTGGAGATGGACGGCTTCGATCCGCGCATGGCGGTGATCATCATGGCCGCAACCAACCGCCCCGAGATCCTGGACCCCGCGCTGCTGCGCCCGGGCCGCTTCGACCGGCAGATCCTGGTGGACCGCCCCGACCTGAACGGGCGCCTCGACATCCTCAAGATCCATTCGAAGGGGGTGCCGCTGGCGCCGGACGTGGAGCTGGAGCGGATCGCGCGGCGCACGCCGGGGTTCGTGGGCGCCGACCTGGCCAACCTGCTGAACGAGGCGGCGCTCCTGGCCGCACGGCGCGACAAGCCGCACGTGACCATGCTCGAGATCGACGACGCGGTGGACCGCATCGTGGCGGGGCTGGAGAAGAAGAACCGGCTGATCAACGACAAGGAGCGCACCATCGTCGCCTACCACGAGGCGGGGCACGCCGTGGTGGCCGAGCGCGTTCCCACCGCCGACCCGGTGCACAAGATCAGCATCATCCCCCGCGGCGTGGCGGCGCTGGGGTACACGCAGCAGCTCCCGACCGAAGACCGCTACCTGCTCACCAAGCAGGAGCTGATGGACCGCATCGCGGTGCTGCTGGGCGGGCGCGTGGCCGAGGAGATCGTGTTCGACGAGATCAGCACCGGCGCGGGGAACGACCTGGAGCGGGTGACCGAGCTGGCGCGCAGCATGGTGATGGAGTACGGGATGAGTCGCGAGCTGGGCGCGGTGAACCTCTCCGGCCCGCGGCGGCTGCAGTTCTTGCAGGCCGACGGCGAGGTGGGGCAGCGCCGCCAGTACAGCGAGGAGACGGCGCGCGAGATCGACAACGAGATCCGCGGCCTGATCGACGGCACCTACGAGCGCGTGCGCCGCATCCTGACCGAGGACCGCGAGGTGCTGGAGGTGCTCGCCAGGCGGCTGCTGGAGAAGGAGGTGGTGGACGAGGCCGAGCTGCGCGAGATCATGCAGCTCCCGCCGCGCACCCGCGAGCCATCGCCGGAGCGCGTCGTCGCGACGCCCCCCGCCGCGCCCCTCGGGTCGGCGGAGGAGCCGCGGGCGGCGAGCTCCGCGGCGCCGGACGCGTCGACGGGCTGAGCAAACGGCAGGTCTCACGCAGAGCCGCAGAGCCGCAGAGAACGGCAAAACAGCCAGGGTGCAGATCGTGACGGGAGAGAAAGACGGGAAGGACCCGCGCTACCAGGGCGAGAGCTCGCACTCCGCCGCGGAGCAGCCGCAGCCCGAGCCCGAGCGCCCCGTCCCGGCCGAGGAGACGCGCCGCGGCGCATCCCCCGAAGACAAGCCGTCGCAGGCCGAGGGCGAACGCGAGGGGAATGGCTGAACGCTCAAGCCGCGGTGGTCGGGCGAATGAATTCGCTGCAACAACCACACGAAGTCCGCCTTCGCGGACAACCGACCCTCGGGCGTGACGCGGTTACGCCGCACGCATCGGACTCACGTGCGAACCGCTGCTCGCGACAAAATCGGCGCTCAGTCCGCGGAGGCGGACTTCGTGCCGTTCCAGCGGCGGGTTTCCAACCCGTCGCAGCCCAATCCGCCGAATCTCATCCCGTCGGCGCCCAACCTACCCCTCAGAAGAACGGCTCGACGCGGGCGTTCTGGCGCGTCAGGTGGACGACCACGCTGTCCTTGTCCTTCGCGCGGACGGGGACCGCCCACTCCAGCACCGCGTCGGGGAGCACGTAGCGCGACACGGCCCACCACTTCCCCGCGTGGGCCGCGAAGGAGGCGCGGCCGGCGGCGTCGGTGGTGTCGCTCAGCTCGCCCAGGCCGTGCGGGTTGCGCTCCTTCGCGGCGGTCGCGAAGTCCTCGCTCCGCGCCTCCAGCCACTTCTCCCGCGCCTTGCGGATGCTGTCGAGCCCCGCCACGTACGCGCGCCGCTCGGCCGCCACCCGCGCCACCGCGCTGTCGCCCCTCGGCTTGACCCGCGCCTCTTCGGCCTGCAAACTGCGAAGACGGTCCATCGCGTCGGCGGGGAGCTTCGGCTGCGGGCTGTCGCTCTCCCGGGCGAGTGAATCCAGGATCCCCTGCCGGTCGTAGGGGAGCAGGCGCACGGGGAGGTCGGCGACGGGCTGCGCCCCCGCCTCGTCGAGCGACGCGCGGAGCACCACGTTTTCGCCGCCGCCGCACGCCGGGGCGGCCACGAGCACGGCGAGCACCCACACGGAACGCTTCATCGGCCGAAAGTCTGGATGACGGTCTGGAGGACGGACTGAACGGGACCACCGAACGTACGGACACCCCCCGCGCCCGGCAACGGATGCGATTCCCGCGCCGCTGGGCGGCCGCGGGCGGGGTGGCGCTCGCCTGCGCGCTGGCCGCCACGCCGGTGCGGGCGCAGCTCCAGCTGCCGCCTCCGGTGGGGTACGTCAACGACTTCGCCCACGTGATCGACCCCGCCTACCGCGACAGCATCCAGGCGGTGATCGACGAGGTGCGCGCGAAGAGCGGGGGCGAGATCGTGGTGGTCACCCTCCCCTCGCTGCAGGGGCGCAGCGAGGACGAGGTGGCGCTGCAGATCGGCCGCGAGTGGAAGGTGGGGCAGAAGGGCGAGCCCGGCGACCCCATGCGCAACACGGGGACGGTCGTCCTGGTCTCCATGCAGGACCAGAAGTGGAAGATCGAGACGGGCGACCGCACCATCACCTTCATCACCGCGGCCGAGGCGGGTCGCATCGGGCGCGACCTGCTGGTCCCGGAGCTCCGGCGCGGCAACGTGGGGCGCGGGATCTACCTGGCGGTCCTGGCGGTGGCCGAGAAGTACGCGCAGCAGTTCCGCTTCCAGCTCTCGCCCACCGTCCAGCCACCCGCGCCGCAGTACCAGCCCGCCGAGCCGGACGGCGGTGGGGGGCGGCAGCGCGGCGGCAGCGGGCAGCTCGTGATCTTCATCCTCTTCATCCTCGTCCTCCTGCTCACGCGGGGACGGATCGGGTGCCTGCCGCTCCTCTTCATGGGCGGCGGGGGGGGCGGACGGGGCGGGGGGTGGGGCGGCGGGGGCTTCGGCGGGGGCGGGGGTGGCGGCGGGTTCGGCGGGTTCGGGGGCGGGGGCGGCTTCAG
>DASYJZ010000100.1:0-3110 GCA_035995965.1 Longimicrobium sp.
CCTCGGCCAGCGTCTGCGTCCCCTTCCCCAGGTAGCTGTCCAGGCGCACCAGGTAGAGCGCCTGGTCGCCCTCCATCACGTCGCTCACCGGGCGGTCGCCCGGCTGCGCCACGCGCGCCTCGCCCGCCGCCCAGTTCAGCGCCTCCATCGCCCCGCCCACGCCGCTGATGTACGGCAGGTTGTCGCTCACCGTGATGCCCTGCCGCAGCACGGCGCCCACGCTGCGCGCCGCCCGCTCCAGCGACCCCGCCCCGGGCGCCTGCGCCAGGCGCTCCAGCGAGTCGCTGCGCGCGTCGATGGTCTCCAGCTCGGCGTCGCTCTTCTTGATCGGCAGCAGGATGTGGCGCACCACGGCGGTGTCGCCGCCGCGCGCCGTCACCTGCACCAGGTGGTACCCGAACTGGGTGAGCACCGGGGCCGAGATCTCGTTCACCGGGATGGCGAACACGGTGGAGTCGAACGCGCCCACCATCTGGCCGCGCCGCACCGTGCCCAGGTTGCCGCCCTGCCGCGCGCTCCCCGTGTCCGACGACTCGGCGCGCGCCGCGGCGGCGAAGTCGCCCCCGGCCGCGAGCTGCGCCCGGAGCTGCTCGGCGTGCGCCTGCACCGCCGCGCGCTCGCGGTCGCCCGAGGCGGTGGGGAGGTACGCCACCGTGAAGCGGGCCGTGCGCGGGCGCTTGAACTCGTCCTTGTGCGCGGCGTACCAGTCGCGGATCTCCGCGTCGCTCACCTGCACGCTGCCGGGGGAAAGGCGCGAGAGCTCGAGCGGCACGTACTCCACCGTGGCCGTCTCGGTGCGGTCGCGGTACATCCGCCAGAGCTGGGCGTCGCTCAGCCACACCCCGGCGGAGATCTGCTCCTGCAGCTTGCTCTCGGGGATCACGCTGCGGTAGTACTGCTCCAGCTGGCTCAGCACCTCGTCGCTCGCCTGCGGGCTGGCCAGGTAGGCGCGGTACTTGGCCAGGTCGAAGCGGCCGTTGGTCTGGAAGACCTCCTGCTGCTGGTACGCCGGCGCGGGGATGTTCAGAGCGGCGTAGCGGATCTCGTCGTCGGTCACGCGGATGCCGCGGCGGCCCAGCTCCTGCTGGGTGAGGATCTGCGCCACCAGGTCGTCCCAGGCGCGGTCCTGGATCTCCCGCTCCTGCTCGGCGGTGATCTTGCCGTTGCCCTGCGAGCGGAACTGCTGCTCCAGCTCCTGCATCCGGCGCTGGAACGCCTCGGTGGTCACGGGGGTGCCGTTCACGCTCCCCAGCTCGTTGCGGCTGCCGCCGGCGCCGGTGACCTCCATCCCCAGGCCGTACACCATCCAGCCCAGGAAGCCGCCGACGATCAGGATCGTCATGAACTTCCCGGCGTTGCTGCGGATAATCTGCATCATGGCGGATCAGGACTCCGTGCGGAAAGGCGCCTTTCGGGGAGGCGCCGGCAGAACGGTTGCCGCGTTCGCGAAGTGAAGCCGCCCAAGATACTTAGCCCGCGGGCGGCACGCAACCCGCGCCCGCGCGCGTGTTGACAGTGCGAGCGGCGCGCCTGTAAGTTGCACCCCCTGTTTCCCCGGCCTCGCCAACGGCTCCGCACGCGCCCCCACAAGTCGCGTCTCGCATCATGCCCGAAATCTCTCCCGAGCTGGCCGCGCGCATCGAAAGCCTCCGGGCGAGCCACGCCGAGAACCCGGCGCGGTTCTTCATGCCGCTGGCCAGCGCCTACCGCGAGGGCGGCGAGGTGGGGAAGGCCGAGGAGCTGCTGCGGGAGAACCTCAAGCGCCACCCCGGCTACCTGAGTGCGCACGTGCTGCTGGGGCGCTGCCTGGCCGACCGGGGCGCGAACGCCGAGGCGCGCAACGAGTTCCAGTACGTCCTCTCGGTCGATCCGCAGAACCTGATCGCGCTGCGCACCCTGGGCGAGATGGCCGCCGCCGGCGGCGACGCCGCCGAGGCGCGCCGCTGGTTCACGGAGCTGCTCTCGGTCGACCCCATGAACGCCGAGGCCAAGCAGTCGCTGGTCGCGCTCGATGCCGCGCCGGCGGAGGGCGGCGAGGCGGGCGGCTTCGGCATGGTGGAGCCCGGCGCGGGCGGCGCCCCCGCGGCCGACCACCCGGCGGCCCACGCCGACCCGGGCACCTGGGGCGAGGTGAACCTGGAGGAGCACGCCTCCTTCTCCGAGGGCCACGCGCCCGCGGCCGGCGAGCTCGCAGCGCCCTCCTTCGAGGCGCTGGACTTCGGCGCCGTCGACCTCTCCACCCCCGCGGAGACGCCCGCCGCCGCCGAGGAGGCCCCGCCGGCCGAAGCCTCCGCCGCGGCCGAGCCGGCGGAGGACGCCCCGGCCGCGGATGCGGCGGGCGGGTTCGACGCCTGGGGAGCGGTCGACGACGGGCAGGACCAGGTGGACGCGGCCGCGGTGGAGCCGCTGGAGCTGGAGGAGTTCTACGGCGGCGCCGCGCCGGAGGTCGCGCCCGCCGCGGCCGCCGAGGAGCACGACGAGCACGAGGAGGTGGTCACCGAGACCATCGCCGAGCTGTACGCGCGGCAGGGGTTCCCCGAGCGCGCGGCCGGCGTGTACCGCGTGCTGATCGGCCGCCGCGGCGAGGAGCCCGCGCTGGTCCGCCGCCTCCAGGAGCTGGAGGAGCAGGCCCGCGCCGCGGCGGGCGGTGAAGGGGACGAGGATCGCTTCGAGCCGGTCGACATCCCCGCCGACACCGTCGCCGCGCAGGCGGAGGAGACCCCCGCCTGGCTCGCCACCGTCGACGCCGTGGTTACCGCCGGCGACGCCCCGTCCGCCGACACTGCGGCGTTCGACGACGGCGCGATGATCGATTTCCAGCCCGACGAGCCGCAGCCTCCCGCCGACGCGGAGCCGGCCGACGATGGGATGATCGACTTCCAGCCGGACGAGCCGCAGCCCCCCGCCGAGCCGGAGCCCGAGCCGATCGCGTCGGTGGAGGAGCCCGCCACGGTCGCGGCGGCGACCGGCGACGCCTTCGCCGACTCGTTCGCGAACGGCTTCGCGGGCATCGCTGCGTCCCCGGAGCGCCAGGCGTGGGAAGTGCCGCAGGTGGAGGAGGCCGAGCCCGCCGCCGCCGACGCCTTCGCCGCCGCGGCGCCCGAGGATCT
>DASYJZ010000101.1:0-6626 GCA_035995965.1 Longimicrobium sp.
GATGATGCGGGGGAGCATCGCGCAGGCGCCCATGTCCGCGCCGGAGAGACCCACTTTGGTGAAGAGGAAGGCGACCTTGCTGCGCACCGTCCCCAGGCGCAGGTCGCTCGCCATCGCCAGGATCGCCCCCGCGCCTACGCAGATGCCGTCGATGGCGGCGATGATCGGCTGCGGGCAGCCGCGGATGGCCTTCACCAGGTCCCCGGTCATCCGGGTGAAGGCGAGGAGGTCGTCCATCCGCCCCTCCTCCTTCATCTTCACCAGCGGCCCGATGATCTCGTGCACGTCTCCGCCCGAGCAGAAGTTTCCGCCCTCGCCCGTGATGATCACCACCTTCACGTCCGTGGCGAAGCTGAGCTGGCGGAAGGTGTCGCGCAGCTCGGCGTAGCTCTCGAAGGTGAGCGGGTTCTTCCGCTCCGGCCGGCTCAGCGTCACCACCGCCACCGGCCCCTCCACGCGCCAGTGGAACGAGGTGGGATGGAGGTCCGCCGCGAGTATCTTGGTCGTCATCAGGTCTTCGGATTCAGTGGAATACCGCGGCTCCGCGGGCCCTCTCCCTGGCGCTTCGCGCCGGTCCCTCTCCCAAAACAGCCTGGGAGAGGGACGGGCTCGCTTCGCTCGTGACTCGTCTGGCGCACCCTAAACGTGAACGCGCTCGGCCTACATCACCTCGCCGCCGGCGACGGCGATGGCCTGGCCGGTGATGGCGGCCGCCTCGGGGGAGCAGAGCCACGCGACGGTGGCGGCGACCTCGTCGGGGCGGATCAGGCGGCCGAGCGGGTTGACGCGCGTGATCATCGCGCGCGCTTCGTCCTGCGTCTTGCCGAGCGCGGCGGCGACGCCGTCGACGGCGCGCTGCGCCATCTCGGTCTCGGTGTAGCCGGGGCAGACGGCGTTCACGGTGATCCCCGACTTCGCCGTCTCCAGCGCCAGCGCGCGGGTGAGGCCGATGACGCCGTGCTTGGCCGCGCAGTACGCCGCCGTCTTCGGATACCCGCGCAGCCCGGCGGTCGAGGCGATGTTGACGATGCGCCCGGCGCGCGCCGCGAGCATGGCGGGGAGCACCTGGCGCGAACACAGGTAAGTCCCCGTCAGGTTCACCGCCAGCATCCGCTCCCACAGCTCGCGCGGGGTATCCGTGAACGCCGCGCTCTCCGCCTGCCCCGCGTTGTTGACGAGCACGTGCGCATCCCCCAGCCGCTCGCGGCTCGCGGCGAAGGCGCCGTCCACCTCGATCTCGTCCGCCACGTCGCACGCGAACGTCTCCACGCGCACGCCGTGCCGCTCGCGCAACGCGGCGGCGTGCGCGTCCAGTCGCGCCACGTCGCGTCCCATCAGCGACAGCGACGCGCCGAGCCCCGCCAGCGCCTCCGCGATCGCACCACCGATCCCGTGCCCGCCGCCCGTGACGACGGCGTGGCTCCCCGCGGGAAGGCACGCGCCGCTCACCGGCGGTGCCCCGGCCACTTGAACGGCGACGCAGGTACCCGAACCGCGGCGCCCTCCACCGGCCCGGGGAGCTCGGCGCGCATTCGGCCGCGGACGTGGAAGAAGGCGAATCCGGCGAACGCCAGCAGCGGCAGCGAGGCGAAGAAGGCCCAGCTCGCGGCGGTCAGGGTTCCCGCCGTGAGCGCGAGCAGCCCCACGCCTCCGGCGGCCGCCCCCACCGGTCCCAGGCGCGGCACGCCGCTCCTCCGCAGCACCACGGCATCGGCGAACAGCCCGGCGGCCACGATCGGCACCGTCGCGAAGACCACCGTGAAGGCGAGCGGTGAATCCTCCGGCCAGACGTCGACGAGCGCGCCGGCCTGCACCGCGATCAGCACCGCGCCCGCCACGGCCGCGGCGGTGCACGTCCAGCGCAGCAGCGCTCGGCGGATCAGCTCCCGCCCCATGCGCATCCCCTCGCCCGCGGCCACCGCGAGCCCGCCGGCCACCAGCAGCGGACGCGGGAACGGCTCGGCGGCGGGCGGGAGGATGCCGATCTGGTCGGCCGCCCATCCCACGGCGGCGGCCGCGAGCGCGGTCAGCGCGCCCCAAGGGAGCGCTCGCTCGATTCGGTCCAGCACCCGCCCACGCGTCATATCCCGCCTCCCGCGAGCTCCGCCGCCTGCGCGGCCTGCTTCGCCAGGTTGCGCTCGAGCTGCTGCTTGCCGGTGAGGTACTGCGGCGGCCACCACTGCTCGGCGTAGCCCTGCTCCGCGGCCGCGTGCAGCGTCCACGCGGCGTCGGCCAGGTGCGGGCGCGCCAGTGCGCAGAGGTCCGCGCGGCCGGCGGCGACGATCGCGTTCACCTGGTCCGCCTCGGTGATGTTGCCGACGGCGATGGTGGCGACCCCCACCTCGTTGCGGATGCGGTCGCTGAACGGCGTCTGGTAGGCGCGTCCGTAGACGGGCTTCGCGTCAGGCGAGGTCTGGCCGGTGGAGACGTGGATCGCGTCCGCGCCGGCCTCGGCGAAGGCCCGCGCGATCTCAACCGACTCCGGCCCCGCGATGCCGCCCTCCACCCAGTCCGTCGCCGAGATGCGCACGGAGATCGGCCGCTCCCCGGGCCACACGGCGCGCATCGCCCGGAACACCTCCAGCGGATAGCGCAGCCGGTTCTCCAGCGTGCCGCCGTACTCGTCGGTGCGCCGGTTGGCGAGCGGGGTGATGAAGGACGAGAGCAGGTAGCCGTGCGCGCAGTGCAGCTCCAGCATGTCGAAGCCGCACGCCACCGCCATCTCCGCCGCGCGGACGAACTGGCGGCGCACCTCGTCCATCTCCGCGCGGGTCATCTCCCGCGGCGTGCGCCACCCTTCCCCGTGCGGCAGCGGCGACGGCCCATACACCTCCCAGTTATCCTCCGGCAGCGGCACGTCCCCGCCTTCCCAGGGGACGCAGACGGAGCCCTTCCGCCCGGAATGCCCGAGCTGCAGGCAGAGCTTCGCCGGCGACCACGCGTGCACGAACTCCACGATGCGGCGCCACGCGTCCACGTGCTCGGCGGCCCACATCCCCGTGCAGCCGGGGGTGATGCGGCCTTCGGGCGAGACGCACGTCATCTCCGTAACCACCAGCCCCGCGCCGCCGAGCGCGCGGGCGCCGAGGTGGACCAGGTGGAAGTCGTTCGGCGTGCCATCCGCCGCGCTGTACATGTCCATGGGGCTGACGACCACGCGGTTCGGGAGCGTCATCCCGCGCAGCCGGAACGGCGTGAACATCGGCGGCCGCGCGTCACCGTCCACGCCAGCGCGCGCCGCGAACCAGCGCTCCACGCCGCCCAGGTAGGCGCCGTCGCGCAGGCGCAGGTTCTCGTGGCTCACCCGCTGGCTGCGGGTGAGCAGCGAGTAGGCGAACTGCTCCGGCTCCAGGTGCACGTAGCGCCGGACGTTCTCGAACCACTCCATCGAGTTGCGCGCGGCGTTCTGGAGCCGCACCGCCTCCAGCTTCCGCTCGCCCTCGTACGCCTCCAGCGTCTCGGCGATGCACGGCCGCGCGTTCAGCTCGCGCACGAGGACGATGGAGTCCTCCAGCGCCAGCTTGGTGCCCGAGCCGATGGAGAAGTGCGCCGTGTGCGCCGCGTCGCCGACCAGCACCACGTGCGCCGCCGCGCCCGACGCGTCGGGATCGCGGCGGAAGTGCCAGCGCTCGTTCACCACGCGGGTGAAGGTGAGCCAGGGCGACTTGAGGTGCGCCGCGTTGCTGATCAGGGGATGCCCGTCCAGCCAGGGCGCGAACATCGCCTCGCAGAAAGCGACCGTCTCGGCCTCGTCCATCCGGTCGCACCCCGCGCTGCGCCAGCTCGCCTCGTCGCACTCCACGATGAACGCCGAGTGCTCGCGGTCGAAGCGGTAGGCATGCACCTGGAAGACGCCGTGCTCGTTCTGGACGACGATGAAGGTGAAGGCGTCGAACAGCTTCGTAGTCCCGAGCCAGACGAAGCGCGCCGTGCGCACGTCCAGGTCGGGATGGAACTCGTCGGCGTGCGCGCGGCGGATGGCGCTGTTCACGCCGTCCGCGGCGACGACCAGCTCCGCGTCGCCGAGCCCCATCGCGGCGAGCGCTCCGTCGTCCGGCACCTCGGTCTGGAAGCGGAGGTCAACGCCGAGCTCGGCCGCGCGCTGCTGGAGGATGTGGAGGAGCTGCTTGCGGGCGATGCCGCTGAAGCCGTGGCCGCCGGAGGTGATCGTCCGCCCCTTGAAGTGGACGTCGATGTCGTCCCAGTGGGCGAAGCTCTCGGTAATGCGGCGGTAGCTCTCCTCGTCGGCCGCGCGCAGGTTGCCGAGCGTCTGGTCGGAGAAGACGACGCCCCAGCCGAAGGTGTCGTCGGGGCGGTTGCGCTCCAGCACGGTGACCTGGTGGCGCGGGTCCGCCTTCTTCATCAGCAGTGCGAAGTACAGCCCCGCCGGCCCGCCGCCGATGGTCACGACCTTCAAGCGCCTGCCCTCCGCGGCGGTGGTTTTTCGGTAGATGGGTTGTGCGTGTAGTGTACGGGCCGGGTGCGGCGGCGGGAAGGGGAGGCGGGGCGGAAGAGGAAGGGTTTGCGGCGATCCAGCCGTCGCAACCGGAGCGTTCGCGGTGAGACGATGCGTCTAGCCCGCTACGGACGTGCGCGCGGCACGGCGCGCCGCTTCCGGCCGAACGCGATCCAGTAGAGCGCGACGTTGATGGCGATCACGAAGACGCCGATCGGGACCTGCATCCCGCGCGTGAGCCCGGCGGGGTACATCAGCCGGGTGATGTAATGCTCGACGAAGCTCTCCGCGTAGCCCGCCTGGTTCCCGAGCGCCCGGAAGTGCTTCTCGACCGGCGTCAGCGGGCAGACCCATCCGCCGAACTCGATCAGCGCGCCCCACGCGGCGCAGGGCAGGTGCACCCACGCTACGCGGGGCCAGCGCAGCACGATCAGCCCGCCGAGCACCACGAACAGCACGAACCCGAAGTGCAGCGCCACGACGGTGTCGGCGAGCGCGCGATAGACGGCGGGCGAGGGCGTCACGGGCGATGGAGGTGGTGTGGCAACCTCACCGCCGCGGCAGAACGAGCCTGCGAAACTCCGCGTCGGGAAGCGCCTTGATGCGGGTACGGATCAGATTGCGGCTGAGGCGAACCTGCGAGTGCACCGCGTTCCAGTGGAGCGGTTCCGACCTGAGCTCGTAGTCAGCCGATTCACGCATCGTCCTCAACGCTTGGAGACTCCTGTAAATCTCCAGAAACAGGACTCCACCGGACTGCGTCGCATCGAGAATTGCAGCGTGCGTCCGGAACCGCGGGAGCGCGTTCCGACCGTGTACGGATTCGATGCGGCGCTTGACCGAAAGGAGCGCTGCATAGTACGCGCAGTTGAGGGCGGTCCGCAGCAGTGCCTCTGCATCGACACCTTCGATCGTGTCGCAGCAGACTTCGGCCACTTCGAGCCACCCGTCCGGGTCGAAGGAGATCATTCTCCGACCGCGGACGGCCCAGGCCGAACGCTGAAAACCAACCGATGCCAGTCGCGTTCAGCGATGCCCACGGTGCAATCGCGGGACAGCCCCAATGTGAGATCGCTCATCCGTTCGAAGTCCAGACTGTCGCACAGAAACACCACCATGACGAATTCAGTCCCATAGCTGTCCTCCGCCGAGATCTCCACGCGCGCCGGCCCCATCTCGCGCGCAACCCGCTCATACGCGTGCTCGATGGCCGGCCAGAGGCGGTAGCGGCGGATCAGCGCGGCGGCGGAGCGGTCGCGCGGCAGGAGGCGGCGCAGCCATCCGGCCGGGGGCGGAACGTGGCTCGGCGCGTCGGCGACGGCGCGCTCGAGCAGGGCACGGCCGTCCGTGCGCGGCCCGCCGGGTCGTCCAAAGCCATCGGTCCTGGGGTGCGCCAGCGTGGTCATCTGCTCATTCCATCGTCGAACGTCACGTGCGCCGTACGTCGAGCCGGCGGAACTCCGCGTCCGGGAGCGCCTTGATGCGGGTACGGATCAGCCATCGACTCTGCCGGACGGCGTCATCCGCTTCACGAAAGGCGGGAGAGCCCCTGTCCAGCACGTAGTCTGCCGCTTCCCTGCGTCGTCGCAACTCGCGCAGTACGCGGTATGAATCCATGAACGTGTAACCGGCTGCTCCGACGGCGTGGTAGATCGCTTCGTGCGTCCGCCGCTCCGGGACCGCACCGCGGCCCTGCACCGCCTCGATCCGAGATTTGAAGGAAAGCAGGGCGGCGTAGTACGCGCGATTCAGGGCCGTCCTGAGCAGCGCCTCCCGGTCCACCTCCGGGATCTCGATGCAGCAGACGGCGGCCGCCTCCAACCAGTGCTCAGGATCAAACGGCATCAGCCGTCGACGCGCCGAGGCATTCGGTCCTGACGAAGATGGACAGCCGAACGCGGTCTCCGGCCCGGAGTAGCGCGTCCGCCTCTGCCTGGACGGCGCTCTGGAAGTCGAACGCCGCATCGCACGTCGGCTCACAGGTGAAACACTCCATCAGAACGTACCGCTCACGACTGTCGTCCTCCACCGAGATTTCCACGCGCACCGGTCCCATCTCCCGCGCAACCCGCTCGTACGCGTGCTCGATGGCCGGCCAGAGGCGGTAGCGGCGGATCAGCGCGGCGGCGGAGCGGTCGCGCGGCAGGAGGCGGCGCAGCCATCCGGCCGG
>DASYJZ010000102.1:0-3838 GCA_035995965.1 Longimicrobium sp.
GCAGCACGGCCAGCCCGCGGTAGCACACCACGTGGCCGCCGGCCGGGTGCGCCAGGAAGAGCGGCGGCCGCTCTCCGAAGGTCTGCAGCGCCACCAGCGGCAGGCGCACGGACTGGCGGCTCCCCGCCACCACGCGGGCCATGTATTCCAGCGTGGGCGCCTGCAGCAGCTCGGCCACGCCCAGCGCGGCGCCCATCTCCTCGCGCACCCGCGCCACCAGCCGCGTGGCCAGGATCGACTGCCCGCCCAGGTCGAAGAAGTCGTCGTGCGCGCCGACGCGCTCGATCCCCAGCACCTCGCTCCAGATCGCCGCCAGCCGCGCCTCCAGCTCGGTGCGGGGTGCCACGTAGCGCTCGTCCGCGGCCGCGCCGGCCTCGTGCTCGGGGAGGGCGCGGCGGTCCAGCTTGCCGCTGGAGGTGCGCGGCAGCGCCGCCAGCCACGCGAAGCCGCCGGGCACCATGTAGTCCGGCAGCCGCTCGCGCACCCAGGCGCGCAGCTCCGCCGGCGCCGGGCGCTCGCCGTCGCCGCGGGGCACCAGGTACGCGGCGAGCCGCCGCTCGCCGCCGGAGCCCTCGCCCTGGACGGCCACCGCCGCCTCCGCGACTGCCGGGTGGGCGGCGAGCGCCTGCTCCACCTCGCCCAGCTCGATGCGGAAGCCGCGCACCTTCACCTGCGCGTCGGCGCGGCCCAGGTACTCCAGCTCGCCGTTCCCGCGCCAGCGGCCGCGGTCCAGCGTGCGGTACATCCGCGACCCCGGCGGGCCGTACGGATCGGGGATGAAGCGCTCGGCGGTGAGCGCGGGGCGCGAGGCGTAGCCGCGGGCCACCCCGGCGCCCGCGGTCCACAGCTCGCCGGGCGCGCCGACGCCCGCGTGGCGCAGGCGCTGGTCGAGCACGTAGATGCGCCCGGCGGAGATCGGCGCGCCGATGCTGATCCGCGGCTCACCCGGCTCCAGCACGGCACAGGTGGAGTACGTCGTATCCTCCGTTGGCCCGTACAGGTTGAGCACGCGCCGCACGCCCGGGAGCGAGTGGAGGTCGAGCACCAGCGACGTCGGGACCGGCTCGCCGCCCAGGAGCACGCTCTCGACGGTGGCCGGGAAGCGCGACTCGCGCAGCAGCTCGGCGGCGGCCGTCGGCACCATCGCCGCCGCGCGGACGGCGGCGCCGGCCGGGAGCGTGGAGAGCGCGTTCTCCACCAGCACCAGCGTGCCGCCCCACGCCAGCGTCCCGAAGATCTCCGCCACCGACACGTCGAAGCTCACCGAGGTGGAGGCGAGCACCCCGGCGCGCTGCGCGTCGTCCAGCAGGCCGCGCATCCACACCAGCATCGCCCCCGCCGCGCGGTGCTCGATCTCGACGCCCTTGGGCCCGCCGGTGGAGCCGGAGGTGAAGATGACGTGCGCCAGATTCTCCGGCGTGGCGAGCGGAGCCGGGTCGTCGTCGCGGCCGCCGTCCAGCTCCGTGGGGCCGACGACGGTGATGCCGGGATGCGACGCCAGCGACGCGCGGACGCTGTCCGACGCGATGGCCAGCGTCGCGCCGGAGCGGCGGAGCACGGCCTCGTGGCGCGCGGCGGGGTGCGTGGGATCGAGCGGGACGTACGCGCCGCCGGCCTTCAGCACGGCGAGCAGCGCGGCCACCAGCGTCGGCGTGCGCTCGACGCACACCGCGACGCGCGTCTCGGGGCCGACGCCGATGCGGCGGAGCGCGTGCGCCATCCGGTTGGCGCGGCGGTTCAGCCCGTCATACGTCACCTCCTCCGCGCCGCAGACGATGGCGGCGGCGTGGGGGGCGATGCGCGTCTGCCACTCGAAGAGCTCGTGCACGCAGAGCCCCGACGGGCCCGGCGCGGCGCGGCTCCACGCCTCCACCGTCCGCACCTCGTCAACCGACGCCAGCGAGACGGTGGAGACGGGATGATCGGGGGCCGCGACGAAGCCCCGGAGGATGGAGAGCAGGTGCCCCGCCATCCGCTCCACCCCCTCCGGCTCGTAGAGGTCCGAGGCGTACTGCAGGGCGGCGGAGAGGCGGTCCCCGCGGTCCTCCACCAGCAGCGTCAGCTCGAAGATCGCCGTGCGCGAGTCCATGGGGATGGGCTCGGCGCGGACGCCGGGGAGCGACAGCGCGGAGGCCGGGGAGTCGGTGTAGACGAGCACCGACTGCACCAGCGGCGGCCGGCTGAAGTCGCGCCGGACCCCCGCCAGCTCCACGATGCGGTCGAAGGGGAGCCCGGAATGCTCCTGCGCGCCCACCGACGCGGCGTGCGCGCGGCGCACCAGCTCGGCCGCGGTGGGGTCGCCGTCCAGCCGCAGGCGGAGCGGGAGGGTGTTGGAGAAGAAGCCGACCAGCTCCTCCAGCTCCGGCCGCGGGCGGTTGGCCAGGAGCGTCCCCAGCACCAGGTCGTCCTCGCCCGCGTAGCGGCCGAGGAGCAGCGCGAAGGCGGCGACGACGACCGCGTACGGCGTGGCGCCCTCGCGCCGGGCGAGCGCGCGCAGCTCGGCGGTGAGTTCGGGCGGGATCTCGAAGGGGTGCTTGGCGCCGCCCCAACCCTGTACGGGCGGGCGCGGACGGTCGCCGGGCACCTCGAGCACGCGCGGGGCGCCGGCCAGCTCGGCGCGCCAGTGCGCCTCGGCCTCGGTCTGCGGCGCACGGTCGGGGCGCTGCTGCCAGGCGGCCCAGTCGCGGTAGCGCACGGGCGTCGGCGGCAGCGGCTCCGCGT
The DNA here is from genome assembly GCA_035995965.1 of Longimicrobium sp. GTDB lineage: Bacteria > Gemmatimonadota > Gemmatimonadetes > Longimicrobiales > Longimicrobiaceae > Longimicrobium. The sequence goes on from DASYJZ010000102.1 coordinate 2,722, forward strand.
CGCCGGCGAGGCGCGCCGAGTAGAGCCGGCTCAGGTCGCGCAGCAGCACCGATGCGGACCAGCCATCCGCCGCCAGGTGGTGCAGCCCCAGCAGCAGCCGGAAGTCTTCGTCGCTCTCGCGGATCAGCCGTGCGCGGAAGGTCTCGCCGCTGCCGATGTCGAAGGAGAGGCGGGCGAAGGCGTCGGTGAGGTAGTTCGCCTCGGGCTCGGCCCACTCGTTGTCGCGCAGGTCCACCACCTCGAGCGCGAAGCCGGAGCCGTCGCCCACCTCCTGCACCGGCACCCCCGAGCGCTCGCGGACGGCGGTGCGCAGCGCCTCATGGCGGACGACCACGCCTTCGAGCGCGGCGGCGAGGGCCTCCACGTCGAGCGGGCCCTGCAGCCGGAAGCCGAGGGAGACGGTGTAGATGGGCCAGCCGTCGGCGAGCTGCAGCAGGTACCAGAGCCGCCGCTGCTCCGCCGAGAGCGGCGCGGGGCCATCGGCGAGGCGGGGGATGGGCTCGTGGTCCCGGGCGACGCGGAGCTTCTGCAGCAGCGCGCGCTTGGCGGGGGAGAGCGCCGCGAGGCGGTCGTGCAGCTCGGTCATCGTGGGGACGGGCACTGCGGGGGGGGATGGAGATGCGGCCGGCCGCGGAGGAGAATCTACCGGATCGCGGGCCCGTTGTCAGGCCGACGCAAACGCAACGGCTGTCTCACGCAGAGCCGCAGAGGCGCAGAGGAAAGGCCCGGGAGCTACGCCACGCGCTGGACCTCGCGACCGACGCGCGAAAGGAACTCTGGAGCGAAGTCAGCGCCGTTGGGCCATTCCACTGTTCCGGTCTCTGGATTGATGATGACCTGCGCAAATAGTGATGGATCGCGGAGCGGCTCGAAAACCTCGCCGTGCAGCTCGCTGGACAGGTCGATGTCCCTGACCGTTCCATCGTTGAACTCCAGGCGCAGCGAGTAGTCGCGCAGTGGAGTCACTCTCAAGACGTGAAGGAACATGGGGGGCCTCCTCAGGGCAGTGGTGGAATCGGCACCAGGGCTTTGCGCTCCCGTGCACGGCTCCAGTTCTCCATCAGTTCGTTCTGGTGCTGTTCGGCCCAGTCGAAGAGCAGTTGCAGTGCCCTTTTCG
>DASYJZ010000103.1:0-5777 GCA_035995965.1 Longimicrobium sp.
GCGCCTGGCCGCGCTCGAGTACCTGGGGAGCGTGACCGCCAGCGTGGACACCGTGCTGCTGCTGCGCGACTTCCTGGCCTGGGAGCCCCGGCCGCTGCTGCGCAAGCGCGCGGGGGCGGTGCTGGCGCGCCTCGAGGCCGCGCTCGCCACCCGCGAGGAGGTCGCCTGATGGCGGGCGGCTCGAGCAGCTGGAGCTTCGAGGAGCGCGACTCGCAGCGCATCGACCGGCTCCTGCAGTCCTTCCTCTACGATTCCAACGCGCGCTGCGCCCTGCTGGTGGACCGCACCGGCCAGCTGGTGACCAGCGCCGGCGAGAAGCCGCAGTTCGACACCACCGCCTTCTCGTCGCTCGCCGCCGCCGACTTCTCCGCCAACGACCAGCTCGCCGGCATGATCGGCGAGAACGAGTTCTCCTCCCTCTTCCACCAGGGGGAGAAGGAGAGCATGTACCTGGCCGACGTGGCCCGCCGGGTGATCCTGGTGGTGCTCTTCGACAACCGCACGACGCTGGGGATGATCCGCATCAAGGTGAAGGGCGTGGTGCGCGAGCTCTCGGAGATCTTCCGGGAGATGTTCGACCGGTCGGCCGCCGCGCCGCAGTCGTCGCGCGTGGTGGAGGCCGGCTTCGTCGACGAGGCGGAGGACGAGATCGACCGCCTCTTCGGCGACCTGTAAGGGGGGCGTGCCATGTCGATGATCAACTACGCCTCGCGCGAGATCAACTGCAAGATCGTCTACTACGGCCCCGGCCTGTGCGGGAAGACCACCAACCTCGAGTACGTGTACGAGAAGGTGTCGCCCAATACCCGCGGCAAGCTGATCTCGCTGGCCACCGAGACCGAGCGCACCCTCTTCTTCGACTTCCTGCCGGTGGACCTGGGGGCGATCCGCGGCTTCAAGACGCGCTTCCACCTCTACACCGTGCCGGGGCAGGTGTACTACAACGCCAGCCGCAAGCTGATCCTGAAGGGGGTCGACGGGGTGGTGTTCGTGGCCGACAGCCAGGTGGAGCGGCTCGACGCCAACATCGAGAGCATGCACAACCTCTACGAGAACCTGGCCGAGTACGGGCTGGACCTGCGCGAGATCCCCTTCATCATCCAGTACAACAAGCGCGACCTTCCCAACACCTCCTCCCTGCAGGAGCTGGAGGCGCAGCTCAACCCCAACCGGGTGCCGCACTTCGAGGCGGTGGCCACGCGCGGGATCGGAGTGTTCGACACGCTGAAGGCGGTGAGCAAGCTGGTCATCAAGTCCCTCAGCTGAACGGCGGCCCGCGTGCGCACGCCCTGGCTCAACCTCCCCAACGCGATCACCCTCGGCCGCATCGCCCTGGCCGTGCTGCTGGCGCCGATGCTGCTCGTGGACTCGTTCGGGGTGCGCATCGCGGCGTTCGTGGTGTTCCTGGTGGCGGCGTTCTCGGACCTGGTGGACGGCAAGCTGGCGCGCAGCCGCAACCTGATCACCGACTTCGGCAAGCTGGCGGACCCGCTGGCCGACAAGCTGCTGCTGGTGGCCACCTTCGTCCCCTTCTACTGGCTCTCGCACGGGGGCGAGCCGCAGACGCCCTTCCCCTGGTTCGGGGACGTGCTCCCCTGGTGGATCCTGGCGGTCATCTTCGGGCGCGAGCTGTTCATCACCGTGTTCCGCGGCTACGCGGCCCGGCGCGGGGTGGTGCTGGCGGCGGGGAAGGCGGGGAAGCTCAAGGCGGTGTTCCAGAACATCGCCATCGGCACCGCCATCCTGTGGTACGCGCTGTTCTCCGCCGCGCGCGAGCACGGGTGGGACACGCGCTTCTGGCACGGCTTCTGGATCCCCTTCCATCGCCTCTTCTCCATCACGGCCCTCTCGATCGCGGTGGCGCTCACGGTGGTGTCGCTCGGCATCTACCTCCAGTCGTTCCGCACGCTGGGGATGGAGCGGAAGGCGGCCCCCTGACCGCGCCGTGAGCGACTCCCTGCTCCCCCCGCCCGCGGAATCGTCCACCCTGCGCGCGGCGGACGGCACGCGGCTGCACGTGCTGCGCTGGCCGGCCGAGCGCCCCCGCGCCGCGCTGCTGCTGAGCCACGGCCTGGGCGAGCACGCCGGCCGCTACGCCGCGCTGGCGCGCGACCTGGTGCCGCTCGGCATCGAGGTCCAGGCGCTGGACCATCGCGGCCACGGCCGCTCCGGCGGCCCGCGGGCGTACACCCCGCGCTTCTCCCGCTTCGTCGACGACTTCGAGGCGTTCCGCCGGCACGCCGCGGCAACGCTTCCCGCCAGTCTCCCGGTCTTCCTCCTGGGCCACTCGCTGGGCGGGCTGATCGCGCTCCGCTGGCTGGAGGCGCACCCGGAAGCCGGGCTCGCCGGCGCAATCCTCTCCGCGCCGCTGCTGGGGATCCGCAAGGAGGCGGCGCGGTGGAAGGTGGCGCTCTCGGGCCTGCTGTCGAAGCTCCTCCCCTGGGTTCCCATCCCCAACGAGATCGACCCGGCCGAGCTCTCGTCGGACCCCGCGTACGTGCGCTCGTACCGCGAGGACCCGCTGGTGCATGCGAAGATCACCCCTCGCCTCTACACCGAGATGGTGAAGGCGATGGGAGACGCGGTCGCGGAGAAGGACCGGATCGCGCTCCCGCTCCTCTTCCTTGTCCCCGGCGCGGACTCGATCGTGCGGGAGGAGGAGACGCTGCGCTTCGCCGAGGGATTGGCGGGCGACGTGACCGTGCGGCGCTACCCCGGCTTCCGGCACGAGTCGCTGAACGAGCTGGAGCGCGCCCGGCCGGTGGCGGATGTGGTCGGGTGGATGGAGGCGCGGATCGGGTAGGGCGCGCTCCGGCAGGCCGCGGCGCCCTCTCCCTGCGCCTGAGAGCGCAATCCCTCTCCCGTACCGGGAGAGGGGGGACGCATCGGCATCGGCCTCCCTGCTGAGTGTCGTGCGACGTGGGCGCAGTGCTGCCGGTTCGGCGACGCCGATGGCGCACCGCCCTGCCGCACTTTCGCACTCTCGCACCTTCGCACCCGCGGTTCCTGCCATTCAGGCACCGGAACCCGGCACCGCGCTTGCTAAACCGGTGTGGGTAGGTTCCAGGACCGGCCCCACCCTCCGGCGACCGGTCTTCTCGAGTTGTTCTCGTCGCGCGCCGCACGGGCGCGTGGTTGAAACACGGCATTTCGGCTTCGACGGACGAACCATGCGCGATCACAGGCGGCACGACAGGCACCACGGGGCGGGCGCCACCGCGGGCGAGCAGCAGGCCGGGGGCGCGAACGGCCAGGGCAACAGCCAGGCGGACGGCGACGACGGGCTCGCCGGCGACGGCGTGGGCGGAGACGGCGGGGGCCAGGCGCAGGCCGAGCCGCAGCCGGCTGCGGGCGCCAGCCAGGGCGAGGAGCGTGCGCCGGACGCGGCGGGGGAGCTGCAGTCGGTGCGCGAGCGCTACCTGCGGCTGGCGGCCGAGTTCGAGAACTACCGCAAGCGGGTGGAGCGCGAGCGCGGGGAGAGCTGGGTGCGCGCCCAGGCGCAGCTCGCCGAGCGGCTGCTGGAGCCGCTCGACGACCTGCAGCGCATCGCCGACTTCGACCCGGCGACCACCCCGGCCCAGGCGCTGCACGAGGGCGCCGAGATGGTGGAGAAGAAGTTCCTGCGCGCCCTGGAGGCCGCCGGGCTGGAGGAGATCGACGCCGCGGGGAAGAAGTTCGACCCCACCCAGCACGAGGCGCTGACCACCGCGCCGGCGGCGAGCGAGGAGGAGGACGACACCGTGGACCAGGTGTACCGCAAGGGCTACCGCTTCAAGGGCGTGCTCGTGCGCCCCGCGCAGGTGGTGGTGAAGAAGCACGGCTGAGGCCCGGCACTCCGCGCGGCGCCGAGCCTTGACGATCGATTCGCGACATCATGCCTAGCCAGACCAAGGACTTCTACCGCGTGCTGGGCGTGGCGGAGAACGCCAAGCCCGACGAGATCAAGAAGTCGTACCGCAAGCTCGCCAAGCAGTACCACCCCGACGCGAACGCCAGCGACCCCGCGGCCGCCGAGAAGTTCAAGGAGGTCTCGGAGGCGTACGCGGTGCTGAGCGACGAGGAGAAGCGCAAGCAGTACGACCAGATGCGCAGGTTCGGCGGCGGCCTGGGCGGCTTCCGGCCGGGCGGCGCGCGTCCCGGCACGGCGCAGGGGCAGGCCGGCGGCGGCTTCAGCTTCGACGACGTGGAGATCGGCGGGCTGGGCGACATCTTCGGCTCGATCTTCGACTTCGGAAAGCGCCGCGGCGGCGCCGGCACGTCCGGCGGGCGCCAGGCGGGGCCGCAGCGCGGAGACAGCATCGAGTACGAGGTGGAGATCCCCTTCAAGACGGCGGCGCGCGGCGGCACCATCACCGTGAGCCTGCCGGTGACGGAGGACTGCCCCGTCTGCGCGGGGACGGGCGCCAAGCCGGGGACGCCGGTGATCACCTGCCCGGAGTGCCACGGCGAGGGCACCATCACCTTCGGGCAGGGCGGCTTCGGGGTCACGCGGCCGTGCCCCAACTGCATGGGCCGCGGACGCGTGCCGCAGGACCCCTGCTCGGCCTGCGGCGGCACCGGGCAGGTGCGCCGGCAGAAGACGGTGAACGTGACCATCCCCCCCGGCGTGGACAACGGCTCGAAGGTGCGGATCGCGGGGCAGGGGGAGAAGGGGGCGGGCGGCGGCCCGCCGGGCGACCTGCTGATCAACGTGCGGGTGGTGCCGGACCGCTTCTTCCAGCGCGAGGGGCTGGACCTGGTGAGCGAGGTGCCGATCAACCTGGCCCAGGCCGTGCTCGGCTCCAAGATCAAGGTGCGCACGGTGGACGGGAAGAGCGTGGTGCTGCGCGTGCCGCCGGGAACGCAGAGCGGGACGCGCTTCCGCATCAAGGGGCAGGGGGTGGAGAAGGGCGGGCGGCGCGGCGACCAGTTCGTGAAGGTGGAGGTCGGCGTCCCCGAGACCCTCACCGACGAGCAGCGCAAGCAGTTCGAGGACTTCGCCGCCAACGCGGGACTGAGGCACTGAACGGCAGTGCCAAGTGCCAAGTGCCAAGTGCCAGGTGCCAGGTGCGGGTACAGCGACGATGCGTGGGATTGTCGGGACGATGCGAGTAAACTCGCCGCTACAACGGCACACAGTCCGCCTGCGCGGACACCAACGGCAAACGGCACAACGGAACGGATGACAAGCCATCGACGTCATCCCGAGGCGCGGTCCGTTTGGGTGTGCGCAGGTGACGGGAGCGCCCCAATGTCATCCTGAGGCGCGGTCCCGCCTTGTTCGGTGGTACGCGGGTGACGGCAGCGCCGTGAGGATCTGATCGAGGGCGCCACGTGGCCATGGGCGGAAGCCGACGACGGCCGCGGCCCGCAACGAACGGAATCAGCAGAAACGAGGACGGAGCGGAGATGAGCCACACCTTCACCGACGAGAACCTGCTGACCTGGGAGGCGTTCGCCTCCAGCGGCAACTTCGGGCTCGCGACGCGGCCGCGGATCGTGTTCAACTGCCTGTCGGACCCCGACACCCCGCCGCGCTACCTCGAGCGCCCCGGCGACGAGGCCGACGCCGAGGAGCAGGTGGCGGAATACGACGAGAAGCAGCTCCGCCAGATGCTGCGCGACTCGCGTCCGCTGGACTGAACGTCGATACGGCAAAGACAGACTGCTGTTCAGACCGGTTCGGTTACGATGAGGGTGGGGTGGGATCGGCCCTGTCGGCGGCGCCCTCGGCAGGCCGAAGGATCATTGCACGTCAGCCCGTCGAAAACCGCGAGCGAAACCGATTGGCCTGACAC
>DASYJZ010000104.1:0-15852 GCA_035995965.1 Longimicrobium sp.
CGAGCGCGGCGCGCACCCCTTCGGCGCCGGAGCCGTCGTGCACCGTGCGGTACGCCGCCACCTCCACCACCTCGGCCCCGCGCTCGCGCAGCCCGTCCGGGAGCACCGCCCGCGCCTCCGCCGCGCGGGGGATCAGGATGCGCCTCCCGGCCAGCTCCGTCGCCGCCATGAGCGCCGCGAGCGCGGCCTCGGCCACGAACTCGTCGGGGACCAGGTCCGCGCGGACGCCGTGCTTCGCCAGCTCCTGGGCCGTCGCCGGGCCGATCGCGCAGATGGAGACGCCGCCGAGCGCCCGCGCGTCACGTCCCCCCTCCGCCAGCGCGGCGAAGAAGCGGTCGACCCCGTTCGCGCTGGTGAAGACGATCCAGTCGAAGGAGTCGGCTTGGAGCGCGGCTCGCCGCAGCGCGTCGGGGTCTTCGGGTGATTCGATCCGGATCACGGGGAGCTGCACCACCTCGGCGCCCAGCTCGCGCAGCGACGCCGCGAAGCCGCTGGCCTGCGCCCGCGCGCGGGTGACCACCACGCGCTTCCCCGAGAGCGGCCGCCGGTCGAACCAGGCCAGCTCGCCGCGCAGGGACACCACGTCGCCCACCACTACAACCGAGGGCGCGCCCACGTTGGCCTCGCGCGCCAGCGCCGGGAGCGTCGCCAGTGTCCCGACGACGGTGCGCTGGCGGGCGTGCGTCCCCCACTCCACCGCGGCGGCGGGGGTGTCGGCGGGGCGCCCGGCCTCGATCAGGCGCGCGAAGTTCTCCTCCATCTTCCCCACGCTCATGTAGAACACCAGCGTCCCCGTCCCCCGCCCCAGCGCGTTCCAGTCCACGTCGGTGCCGGCCTTCGCCGGGTCCTCGTGTCCGGTGACGAGCGTCACGCTGGTGGAGAGGCCGCGGTGCGTCACCGGGATCCCCGCGTACGCCGGTCCGGCGGTCCCCGCGGTGATGCCGGGGACGACCTCCCACGAGATGCCGGCCGCCGCGAGCGCGAGCGCCTCCTCGCCCCCGCGTCCGAAGACGAACGGATCGCCGCCCTTGAGCCGCACCACCACGGCGTGCTTCGCGGCCAGCTCCACCAGCAGCGCGCTGATCTCCTCCTGCGAGAGCGGGCTGGTGCGTCCGCCGCGCTTGCCGGCGTAGATCCGCTCCGCCTTCGCCGCGCGCTCCACGATCTCGGGCGCCGCGAGCGCGTCGTACACCAGCACGTCGGCGCGCTCCAGCAGCTCGGCGGCGCGCAGGGTGAGCAGGCCGGGGTCGCCCGGCCCGGCGCCGACCAGGTACACCGTGCCGCTCACGCCGCCTCCGGGGCCGCCGCGGCGGCGTCGCCGGCGCGCTCCACCTCGTGCGCCAGCAGGTCGGCGAGCGTGCGCCGCAGGGGGACCTCGGGCATCCACCCCAGGGCGCGGAGCGCGGACGGGTCGCCGGAGAGGAGGGGGACGTCGAGCGGGCGGACGCGCTCGGGGTCGACCTCCACCCGCGCGCCGGTGCCGGAGAGCTCGATCATCGTCTCCACCAGCTCGGCCATGGAGTGCGCCTCGCCCGTCGCCACGTTGTACACCCCCCCCGGCGCGCCGGCGTCGAGGAGGGTGAGGTAGGCGCGGGCCACGTCGCGCACGTCCAGGTAGTCGCGGCGCGCCTGCAGGTTGCCCACGCGCAGCACCGGCGGGGCCGCGCCCGCGCGGATCGCCGCGAGCTGGCGCGCGAACGCGGCCAGGGCGAAGCGCGTGTCCTGGCCAGGTCCGGTGTGGTTGAAGCTGCGGGCGATCACCGCGTGCGTGCCGTGCGCGTGCGCCGCCTCCAGCACGGCCATCTCGGCGGCAGCCTTGGAGGCGGCGTAGGGGTTGGTGGGGTGCGGCCGGCGCGTCTCGCGGATCGGCTGCTCCTCCGCCGGCACCGCGCCGTACACCTCGGCCGAGCTGACGAAGAGCAGGCGCACGCCGGGACCCAGCGCCTCCGCCAGCCGCAGCGTGCCGGTCGCGTTCACCTCCCAGGTGGAGAGCGGGTCGCGCAGCGACTCGCCCACCGAGGCCTGCGCGGCCAGGTGGTAGACGCGCTCCGGCCTCGCCTCCGCGAGCGCCGCGGCGATGGAGGGCGACGAGGTGAGCTCCATCTCCACCCAGCGCACGCCGCGCGTGCCGGCGGGCGGGGCGTGCCCGGGCTGCAGCGTGCCGACGACCTCGTGCCCCGCGTCGAGCAGTGCCCGCGCCAGGTGGCATCCGGCGAAGCCGGCCGCGCCGGTGACCAGGGCGCGCACGCGCTCAGCCCGCGGCGGGCCGCGCGTGCCCGGCGGGACGCAGCCGCTCCAGGTCCGCGTCCACCATCATCTTCACCAGCTCCGTGAAGCCCACCCGCGGCTCCCACCCCAGCTCCGCGCGGGCCAGCGAAGCGTCGCCCACCAGCAGGTCGACCTCGGCGGGGCGCATGAAGCGCTCGTCCTGCACCACGTGCTCGCGCCAGTCCAGCCCCACGTGGCCGAAGGCGACCTCCACCAGCTCGCGCACGCTGTGCGTCTCGCCGGTCGACACCACGTAGTCGCGCGGCTCGTCGGCCTGCAGCATCTGCCACATGGCGCGCACGTAGTCGCCCGCGAAGCCCCAGTCGCGCTGCGCGTCGAGGTTCCCCAGGCGCAGCTCCCGCTGCAGCCCCAGGCTGATGCGGGCGGCCGCGTCGGTCACCTTGCGGGTCACGAACTCCAGGCCGCGGCGCGGGCTCTCGTGGTTGAAGAGGATGCCGCTCACCGCGAACACGTCGTAGCTCTCGCGGTAGTTCACGGTGATCCAGTGGCCGTAGGTCTTGGCCACGCCGTACGGCGAGCGCGGGTAGAAGGGCGTATCCTCGCGCTGGGGCACGGCCTGCACCTTCCCGAACATCTCCGAGCTCGACGCCTGGTAGAAGCGCACGGGGGCCTTGTGCACCCGGATCGCCTCGAGCATGCGCGTGACCCCCAGCGCGGTCACGTCGCCGGTGAGGGTGGGCTGGTTCCAGCTCGTCTGCACGAAGCTCTGCGCCGCCAGGTTGTACACCTCGTCGGGGTTGCACTGCTGCAGCGCGTAGAGGAGCGAGTTCTGGTCCGTCAGGTCGCCGGGGAGGAGCTCCAAGCGGTGCTGGATGTGCTGGATGCGCTCGAAGGTGACGGTGGAGCTGCGGCGCACCAGGCCGAACACCGAGTACCCCTTCTCCAGGAGGAGCTCCGCGAGGTAGCTGCCGTCCTGGCCGGTGATGCCGGTGATGAGAGCGGTCTTCATCGGGTTCGGTGGGGGATGAGGGCGGGCGCGGAGCGTCCGCCCGGGCCCGGTGCAAAGCAAAAATCCACCGGGGCGCGGGCGCCGGCGGAAGCTCGGGGGTACGGCGGCAAAGCTATCCGCGGGCCGAAGCGCTGTCAATCAAAGGAGATACCGGCCGCGGGGTTGACCCGGGCGGTCGCCTCGGATAGATTTCACGGCTTGTTCCACCACATCGCATACGAGCATCAGGAGAGTCCGATGGCATTCTGCGAGGTCTGCGGAAAGGGGCCGCGCAGCGGGAACAACGTGAGCCACGCGAACAACAAGAGCAAGCGTGTCTGGCGTCCGAACCTGCAGCCCGCGCGGATCGTGACCGACAACGGCACGCACAAGCGCGTTCGCGTCTGCACCAGCTGCCTGTCGGCCGGAAAGGTCCGCAAGGCGGGCTGAAGCCGTCCGGCGCTTCCGCATTTTCGATCTGACGGAACGGCCGCACCTCCTTGCGAGGCGCGGCCGCTTCGCTTCGTCACGCTTTGAAAGATAAAGAAATCTCTCACAGGGGGCACAGGGGACACAGGGACCGCGACGACACCCCTCCGTGACCCCTGTGACCCCTGTGAGAGCTGCCGTTTTCTTTTTCGGCTATGAATCGCCCAGGTACCTCGGCTCGATCACGTCCGCCCGCACCACGCCGGCCGCGGGCTCCAGCCGGTACGCTTTCGCGTTTGGCCGCGACGTCACGGCGTGGATCAGCTCGCCGTCGCGGAAGTGCAGCGCCACCCCATCCTCCGCGGCGAGCGCGGGGCCGCCATAGCGCAGCACGAAGTCGTCGAACTCGTCGGGCCGTCGCCAGTCGCTGTCGTAGTGCGGGCTGAACGCGCCGGGGAGGAGGCCCAAGCCGTTCGTCAGCGGCTTCAGGTCAGGGCCGTAGCTGTCGGTGATTCCCCGCTCGAACCAGCAGAGCGCCCCGGCGCTCACCCCGCAGAAGATCGTCCCCGCCGCGAGCGCCTCCGTGACGGCGCGGTCCATCCCCTGCGCCCGCCACACCGCCAGCAGGTTCACCGTGTTGCCGCCGCCCACGTACACCAGGTCCTGCTCGGCCAGGAACCCCGCCAGGTCGTCGACCTTGCGGCTGAAGAGCGACAGCCAGGTGCGCTCGCAGAGCTCCTCGGGGAACGCCTCGGCGAAGCGATCCACGTAGCCCGCCGAGTCGCCCGCCGCCGTCGGCACGAAGCAGACGCGGGGAACCGCCTTCCCCGTCGCCGCCAACACGTAGCGGTCGAGCAGCGGGTTCTCGGGCTCCATGGTGAACCCGCCCCCACCCATCACGATGATCTGGCCCTTCTGAATCGTCGGCATCCGGGAACGGCGAGAGTGAGTTGGGCAGGAAGCGAGACATCCCTCGCACGGCAAGTCCCGCTCGCCCCGCTGATGTCATCCTGAGGCCGGTCCCGCCGCAAACGTCGTCCGCAGAAGAACCAGCAGGCCGAAGGATCAATAGCCGCTTCGACACGTGGGTCGGCGGACCGTCACAACTTTGCAGGAAGATGCGCGGAACGAAAGGCGCCCGCGAGATCCTCTCTCGCGAGCGCTGGATCGAACGCGGGCGAATACGCGCGATTTACCCTGCCGTCGCGGGTGATTCAGGCCCGCGCAGGAGCTCACGCGTCGCCGCGTGCGCTGGCCGATTCAGCACGTCGGCCGCCGGCCCCTGCTCCACCATCGTCCCCTCCGACAGGATCCCGACGCGGTCGGCGAAGGCGCGGGCGAAGTCCACGTCGTGCGTGGAGACGAGGAGGCCGCGCCCCTGCCCCACCAGTTCGCGCAGCGTCTCTCCCAGCGCGCCGCGCCGCGCGGGGTCGAGCGCCGAGGTCGGCTCGTCCATCAGCAGCATCAGCGGGTCCGGCGCCAGCGCGCGGGCGATCGCCACGCGCTGCGCCTCGCCGCCGGACAGCTCGCGCGGATAGGCGGACGCGCGGTGCGCCACCCCCAGCTCCTCCAGCAGCGCGATCGCCGCCTCCCTCGCCTTCTCGCGACTCCACCCCAGCGCGTGGACCGGCGACAGCGTCACGTTCTCCAGCGCCGTCAGGTGCTCGAAGAGCGCGTGCGCCTGGAAGACCATTCCCACCTTCCTGCGCAGCCCCTTCAGCCGCGACTCGCGCGGCACCGGCCCGGGGTGCAGCCCGAACCCGTCCACGTCGATGCTCCCGCCGCTGAACGGCTGCAGCGCCGCCACGCTCCGCAGCACCGTCGACTTCCCCGCGCCCGACGCACCCATCAGCGCGCAGATCTCCCCCGCCTCCACCCGCAGGTCCACGCCGCGGAGGATCTCCTTCGGCCCGCGGACCACGCGCAGCCCGGCGACCGCCAGCGCGCCGCTCATGCCAGGCTCCAGCGCCGCTCCAGCGACCGCGCGAAGCGAGAGAGCGGGAGCGAGAAAGACAGGTAGATCAGCGAGCAGAGGATCCCCGGCACCACCCAGCTCCCCACGTTGGTGGCGTAGATGGCGGTCTGCTTGGTCAGCTCCACCACGGTGATGACGGAGACCAGCGACGAGTCCTTGAGCAGTGCCACGAAGTCGTTCGTCATCGGCGCGAGCGCGAGGCGCAGCGCCTGGGGGCCGCGCACCAGCCGCAGGATCTGCCCCTCGGAGAGCCCCAACGTGCGCCCCGCCTCGAGTTGCGCGCGGGGGATCGCCTCCAGCGCGGCGCGGTAGATCTCCGACTCGTACGCGGCGTAGTTGAGGCCGAGGCCCAGCACGGCGGCGACGAAGGCGGGGAGGCGGACGACGCCGGAGAGGCCGTAGTAGATGACGAAGAGCTGCAGCAGCACCGGCGTTCCGCGCATCACCTCCACGTACACGGTGAGCAGCGCGCGCAGCACCGGCGGCCCGTATACCCGCCCCGCCGCGACCAGGATGCCGATGGAGACCGCGAGCGCCATCGCCAGACACGACAGCACCAGGGTGATGCCGGCCGCGCGGGCGAGCGCGGGGAGGTAGGTGCGCAGCGCGCGGCCGCTGGCGGGCGCCGCGGCCGTGTCCCGGCGCGGCGCCTCGGCCAGCGTGCGGCGAAAGAAGTCGCCCTGCACGTCGCTCCACACGCCCCAGCGGCGGAAGGTTTGCTCCAGCGACCCGTCGCGCATCCGCGCGCGCAGCACCGCGTCCGCCGAGTCGCGCAACGCGGCGTTCGCGCGGGCGAACACGGCGACGTAGTGCCCGGTCGCGGCGGGCTCGGGCTGGATGACGAACCCGCCCGTGCGCCGCAGCGAGCGCTCGGCGATGATGTTGTCCAGCAGCACCGCGTCCACGCGTCCCGCGACCAGGTCGCTGTACGGGTGGACGTCGTCGTCGTAGGAGACGGGGACGAGCCCGGAGCGCGCCTGCTCGTCGACGAGCATCTGGTACGCCATCGTGGCCCCGAGCGTCGCCACCCGGCGCCCCGCGAGGTCCGGCAGCCGGCGGAAGCGTCCGCGGTCCGCCGGGCGCACCGCCAGCACCTCCTGGAATTCGAAGTAGGGGATGGAGACGGCGTGGCGCGCGCGCAACTGCGCCCGGTCCTCCACGCCTGAAAGCCCCACCTCGAAGTCGCCCCGCTCTACCGACTGCTCGATCGACGCCCACGCGACCTGCACGAACCGCGGCTCGCGCCCGAGACCGCGCGCGATCATCTCCGCGATCTCCACGTCGAACCCGCGCACCCGCGACGGATCCGCCGGGTCCGCCTCCACGAACGGCGCCCCGCCCTCCGCGTCCCCTCCCCACCGGAACGGCGCCCGCTGCCCCTGCGCCGAGGCCGATCGGGTGAACACCGCGAGCAGGAGCAGCGCGGCCCAGAGCACGCGGGCGAGACGATGCGTCATCGTCCCCATCGGAAGGAGGAATTGGCCGGGCGGGAGATGCTGCAGCGAGCGGACAACTTACCCCGCGTCCGCCGCGTCCTCAAGGGCGAGTGCTGACTTGAATATCTTGCATTCTGGAGCGAAACTTCCTCTGCAGAGCAATTGAGTGCTCACGCGGCTGCACCTTCGAACCTCGTCGCGAGGGGACGAACGATGACGGCAGTGAAGATCATCCACTGGGAAGACGATGGCGTCTGGCTCGGCTATCTCCAGGATTTCCCCGACTACTGGACCCAGAGTGACTCACTCGACGATCTGAAGGAGCACCTGAGAGACTTGTATCACGATCTCACGAGCGGAGTTCAAGGAGCATGAAAAACCCCGCGGCTGCGAACAGTCGCGGGGCTTCTCGTTCTACCCTGCTTCCGAGACCCGCTTGATCTCCGTCGATCCCGGAAGGCTACAGCAGCAGATCGGCGGGAATCCCGAGCAGGTCGCGAAGCGCCTTGATCTGCGAGCGGGAGAGCTCACGCTTGCCGCTGAAGAAATCCGAGACGCGGCTGCGCCCGCCCATGACCTCGGCGAGGTCGCTCCGCTGCATCCCGCGCTGCTCCAGCATGAAGTCGGTCACGGACTGCGGTGTCGTCGATTCTCCCATGGGGAAGTGCTCGTCGTCGTACGCTTCCACCAGGAGCGAGAGGAACTCCAGGCGGTCGGCATCGTCGGATCCAGGGAGGATCTCGCGATCGAGCAGCCCGTCGATCTCGGCCACCGCCGCGTCGTACTCCTCGTCGGAACGAAGGACGTGCGGCTTGGAAAAGTCCAGGAGCTTTGTCATCGCATCCCCTCCCACGATGGACGATCGCATGTCTACGCCGGATGACCGTGCGATGACCGAAGCACCGTCGACCGTCGGCTACAGATCCTTCGGTCGCCGCCAAGCTTCGTCTCCACTTAGGCGAAAGCGCAAGCGGCGACACTCAGGATGACATGTTCTTGCTATCGTTGTGAACTGCCGTAATGGCTTCGATGTCACGCAGAGCCGCGGAGCCGCGGAGCCGCGAAGAAAACCGCCCAGCATCTCTGCGGCTCCGCGGCTCTGCGTGAGACGCCGTTTGCTGAGCATGAAAAACCCCGCGGCTGCGGACAGCCACGGGGTGTTCCATGCTCCATCCGACGAAACGGATCAGGCGCGGTCGACCAGCTCGATGAGCGCGGTCTCGGCGCCGTCGCCCTGGCGGAAGCCGGTCTTCAGGATGCGGGTGTAGCCGCCCGGCCGCTCGGCCATCTTCGGCCCGATCTGGTCGAACAGCGTCACCAGCACGGCGCGGTCGTGGATCTCGCGCGCCGCCTGCCGCTTGGCGTGAAGGTCGCCCTTCTTGGCCAGCGTGATCAGCTTCTCGGCGTACGGGCGCAACTCCTTGGCCTTGGCCTCGGTGGTCTCGATGCGGCCGTGCTGGAACAGGCTGGTGGCCATGTTCCGCATCAGCGCCCGCTTGTGCTCGGTGGTGCGCCCCAGGGCGCGCCCCTTGTTGTTGTGCCTCATGGTTACAGCTCCTCGCCGGCGTCGCCGGCCGCGTCGGTGTGGCCGCCGTCGCTCTCCGAGAGCACCCAGTACAGCGTGCCGTCGTCGGACTGCTCCAGCTCCTGCCCGAAGCGCAGCCCGTGGCCGGCAAGGAACTCGCTGATCTCCTGCAGGCTCTTCTTGCCGAAGTTGTCGATCGAGAGCATCTGCTGCTCGGTGCGCTGCACCAGGTCGCGGACGGTGTGGATGTTCTCCTTCTGCAGCGAGTTGCGGCTGCGCACGGAGAGCTCCGTCAGGTCCTCGATGGGGCGGTGCAGCAGCTCCTGCAGCCGCGGCGGCACGGGGGCGCGCCCCGCGGGGACGGCGGCGCCGGTGCCGCCCGCCTCGCCCCAGGTGCGGTCCTGCCGCCACTCGGGAGTGGCGCCGGCCAGAAAGGCCATGTGCTCGATGGCCAGGCGCGCGGCGTACTGCACCGCCGTGCGCACGTCCACCGCGCCGTTGGTCTCCACCTCGAGCACCAGCCGGTCGAAGTCGGTGCGCTGGCCCACGCGCGTGTCCTCGACCACGAAGTTGGCGCGGGTCACCGGGTTGTAGACGGCGTCCACGCGTACCAGGTCGGCCGGCATGCCGCGGGGGATGGGGTGCAGCTCGGCGAGCACGAAGCCGCGCCCCTTGTTCACGTAGAGCTCGATCCGCAGGTCGCGGTCTTCGGTGAGCTCCAGGATGTGGTGGTCGGGGTTCACCACCTCGACCGAGGGGTGCCCGGTGATGTTGCGGGCCGTGACCGGGCCCGACTGGCGGGCGCGCAGCTCGAGCACCGCCTCGTCGGCGTCCTCGGCCATGCGCAGCACCAGCGTCTTCAGGTTGCGGATCACCTGGTGCACGTCCTCGACCACGCCCGCGATCGTCTGGTGCTCGTGCAGCACGCCGTCGGTGCGGAACGCCCACACCGCCGAGCCGCGCAGGCTCGACAGCAGGATGCGGCGCATGGTGTTGCCGAGCGTGTGGCCGAAGCCGCGCTCCAGCGGGCGGAGCACGATCTGCCCCGAGCGCGGCTGCTCGGGCAGGTTCGGCATCTGCAGGCCGGTAAGATCGAGTTCCACTCTATCCCTCCGTAGTGAGGAAAGGAAGCGGGAAAGGACCCGAGCGGCGATCCGCCCGTGAAGGACGGCCGCCGCCGGGCCCGCTCCAGCCCTGAATTACTTGCTGTAGAGCTCGACGATGAGCTGCTCCTGCACCGCCAGCGGGATGTCGGCGCGGCCGGGCCGCGACACCATCCGCCCCGTGCGGCTCCCCTCGTCGACCGCCAGCCAGCTCACGCTCGTGGGGCGGCTCTTCGCGGCCAGCGCCGCGGCGACCGGGAGGATGTCCTTGCTCTTCGGCGCGATGCGCACCTCGTCGCCCGGGTTCACCTGGGCGCTGGGCACGTCGAGCTTGTGGCCGTTCACCTGCACGTGGCCGTGGCGGATCACCTGGCGCGCCTCCTTGCGGCTGGCGCCGAAGCCCATCCGGTACACCACGTTGTCGAGCCGGCTCTCCAGCGCGACCAGCAGGTTCTCACCCGTGACGCCGGTCTGGTGGGCGGCCTTCTCGAACAGGTTGCGGAACGGCTTCTCGGCCACCCCGTAGATGCGCTTCACCTTCTGCTTCTCGCGCAGCTGGTGGGCGTACTCGCTGGCCTTCTTGCGGCGGCCGCCCCCGCTCTGGCCGTGCTGGCCGGGGGCGTACGGGCGGCGCTCCACGGGGCACTTCTCCGTGAAGCACTTGAGCCCCTTCAGGAACAGCTTCTGCCCCTCGCGGCGGCAGAGCCTGCAGACGGGTCCGGTGTAGCGGGCCATTCGGTCAACCGTTTCGGTAGAGGGTCTCTGGTCGGCTTCGTCCCCCCGACGGTCGCGAGGGTTTACGCCTGGAACTGCACTGAAGTGCCTAGTGCCTAGTGCCTAGTGCCTAGTGCCTAGTGCCCAGGATTGCTTTCCTGGGGACTAGGCACTGGGGACTGGGCACTTCCGTTCCTCACACGCGCCGCTTCTTGGGCGGGCGGCAGCCGTTGTGCGGGATCGGCGTGACGTCGCGGATCGAGCGGATGTTCAGCCCCGCGGCGGCGAGCGCCTGGATCGCCGACTCGCGCCCGCTGCCGGGGCCCTGCACGCGCACGTGCACGCGCTTCACCCCCAGCGCCAGCGCCTCCTTGGCGGCCTGCTCGGCGGCCATGGTGGCCGCGAAGGGCGTGCTCTTCTTGCTCCCCTTGAAGCCGGCCTTGCCGGCGCTTCCCCACACCACCCCGTTCCCCGCCATGTCGGCGATGGTCACCAGGGTGTTGTTGAAGGTCGCCTTGATGTGCGCGACCCCTTCGCTGTCCACGTGGCGCTTGGTCTTCGGGCGCCCCGCGGCCTTGGGCTTGGCCATGGGTGGTGCTCCTGCTCGGTCGGGCGCGGCCTACCGCGCGTCAGGTTGCGCTTCCCGCCGCTGGCGGGGATGATCATCGGGGCGGACAGATGCCCGCCCCGATCCTGGGGGCCGCGGAGGAAGCCTCCGCGGCGGCCTACTTCTTCCCGGGCTTCTTCTTCCCGGCGATGGCGCGGCGCGGCCCCTTCTTGGTGCGGGCGTTGGTGTGCGTCCGCTGCCCGCGCACCGGCAGCCCGCGGCGGTGCCGCAGCCCGCGGTACGAGCCGATGTCCATCAGGCGCTTGATGTTGCGCGCGATCTCGCTGCGCAGCACGCCCTCCACGCGAATGCTCGCGTCGATGATGCGGCGCAGCTTGTTCACGTCTTCGTCCGAGAGCTTGTTCACTCGCTCGTCCGGGTTCACCCCGGCCTCTTCGAGGATCTTGCGCGCCGTGGGGCGGCCGATCCCGAAGATGTACGTCAGGCCGATCTCGACCCGCTTCTCGCGGGGGAGGTCGACGCCGGCAATGCGGGCCATCCGTGTGCTCCTTCAGCCTGGATTATACGGCGCCGATCAACCCTGGCGCTGCTTGTGGCGCGGGTTCTTCTTGCAGATGATGCGGATCACACCCCTGCGGCGCACCACCTTGCAGTGCTCGCAGATCGGCTTCACGCTCGCGCGGACCTTCATCGTCGCCTCTCTATCCTCGTGGAAAACCGAAGCCTGGAAACTTAACCGGATCAACGCCTTCTCGCAACCCTCAGCCCTGTAACTGCCGTCTCACACAGAGACACGGAGAACGGAGAGTCCACGGTTGTTTTTCTCTCGGTTCCTCTGCGCCTCTGCGTGAAACGGCGGTTGGTGAGCCGAGGAATCAGCTCCCGTCGGTCAGGATGCGCGGCCCGGCGGCGGTGACCGCCACGGTGTGCTCGAAGTGCGCCGACACCTTGCGGTCCAGCGTCACCACGGTCCACGCGTCGGGAAGGGTGCGCACCCGCTCCACGCCGAGGTTGAACATGGGCTCGATGGCGAGCACCAGCCCCTCCACCAGCTTCATCCCCTTGCCGCGCTTGCCGTAGTTGGGCACCTGCGGCTCTTCGTGCGGCTTGCGCCCCACGCCGTGCCCCACCAGGTCGCGCACCACCCCGTAGCCCTTCTCCTCGGCCACCTCCTGGATGGCGGCGCCCAGGTCGCCCAGCCGCTGCCCGGGGCGCGCCTCGGCGATGCCGCGGTGCAGCGCCGCCTCGGTCTTCTCCAGCAGCTCCGTCACCTCGGGGGCCACCTCGCCCACGGGGTAGGTGTTGGCCGAGTCCGCGTAGTAGCCGGCCAGCTTCACCCCGCAGTCGATGCTCACCACGTCGCCCTCGGCCAGCTTGCGCCGGTGCGTGGGGATGCCGTGCACCACCTCGTGGTTCACGCTGGTGCAGAGGGTGGCCGGGAAGCCGTAGAGCCCCTTGAAGGCCGGCTCCGCGCCCTCGTGCGAGCGGATGAACTCCTCCGCGAAGCGGTCCAGGTCGGCGGTGCTCACCCCCGGCGCCACCCGCTCCGGCATGGCGCGGTAGAGCGCGGCCAGGATGCGCCCGGCACGGGCGATGGCCTCGATCTCCTCGGCGGCGTAGAAGTGGATCACCGCCGGAGCAGCCCCTGGAGCTCGGCCTGCACCGCCTCGATCGGCCGTCCCCCGTCCACCGTGTGCACCGGCACCCCCGCCGTGCGGTAGTGCTCTACCAGCGGCGCCGTGCTCTTGCGATACACGTCCAGCCGCGTGCGCACCGTCTCCTCCACGTCGTCGGGGCGGATCACGCAGCGCGGGGCGATCTCGGCCGGGGGCGGGTTGTGCTCCACGTGGTACACGCTCCCCGTCTCCGGGTCGGTGCGCCGCCCGCCCATCCGCCGCACGATGGCGTCGTCGTCCACGTCCAGGTAGACCACCGCGTCGATCTTCCGCCCGATCCCCCGCAGCATCTCGTCCAGCGACTCCGCCTGCGCCGCGTTGCGGGGGTAGCCGTCGAAGATGGCGCCACGCTTCGCGTCGTCGTGCGAAAGCCGCTCGCGCACCATCCCCAGGATCACGTCGTCGGGGACCAGCGCGCCGGCGTCCATGTACCCCTTGGCCTCGCGGCCGAGCGCGGTGCCCTCGCGCACCGCGTCGCGCAGCATGTCGCCGGTGGCGATCTTGGGAACGCCCAGCTCGGCGGCCAGCAGCGCGCCCTGGGTGCCCTTGCCGGCCCCCGGGGCGCCGAGGAGGATCAGGTCCACGTCAAAACCCCTCGAAAAGAAGTGCCTGGTCCCTAGTGCCTAGTGCCCAGGACCCGGTGACGACCACTGGGCACTGGGCACTAGGCACTTGGCACTGTAGTTCAAATATACCGCTGCTGCCGGCCGCGGAACTTGACGCGGCCCTTCTTCATGAAGCCGTCGTAGCGCCGCAGCAGCAGGTGCTGCTGCATCTGCTGCACGGTGTCGAGCGCCACGCCCACGCAGATCAGCAGGCCCGTGCCGCCCAGCACCCGGTTCAGGCTGGTCACCCCGAACGCCCGCTCCATCATCGTGGGGACGATGGCGATGGCGGCCAGGAAGATGGCACCCGGGAGCGAGATGCGGCTCATCACCCGGTCCACGTACTCGGCCGTGCGCGCCCCCGGCTTCACGCCGGGAACGAAGGCGCCCTGCTTCTTCAGGTTCTCGGCGATGTCCACCGGGTTGTAGATGATCGCCGTGTAGAAGTAGGTGAAGAAGATGATCAGCAGCGTGAACAGCACGTAGTACGGCAGCGTAAACACCTGGAAGAAGTTCGCCACCGCCTTCACCCGGTCGTTCTGGAAGAAGGTGGCCGCCGTGGCGGGCACGATCATGATCGACTGCGCGAAGATGATCGGCATCACCCCGGCCATGTTCATGCGCAGCGGGATGAAGCTCTTCTGCCCCTGCCGGATGCGGCCGCGCCCCATCACCTTTTGCGGGATCTGCACCGGGATCTTCCGCATGGCCATGGTGATGGCCACCGTTCCCGCGATCACGCAGGTGATGCCCAGGATCAGCACCACCAGCCCGGCCGGGCTGATGTCGCCGTTGGCCACCTGCTTGCCGGTGATGAGCAGCCCCGGGACCAGCCCCTCGAGGATCGAGAAGAAGATCATCAGGCTCATCCCGTTGCCGATGCCGCGCTCGGTGATCTGCTCGCCCAGCCACATGATGAACACCGCGCCCGTGGTGAGCGTGAGGATCATCATGGCGCGGAAGCCCCACCCCGGGTGCGTCACCGCGCCGGGCACCTGCGTCTCCAGGAACATCGCGTAGGCGTAGCCCTGGAAGAGCGAGAGCACCACGGTGGCGTAGCGGGTGTACTGCGTGAGCTTCTTGCGCCCCTCCTCGCCCTCCTTCTGCATCTTCTCGATGCTCGGGACGACGGTGGCCAGCAGCTGGAACATGATGCTGGCGGAGATGTAGGGCATGATGCCCAGGGCGAACACCGTCGCCTTCGACAGCCCGCCCCCGACGAACATGTCGTAGATCCCGAACGCGGTGTTGCTGAGGTTCCCGGCGTACTGCCGGAGCGCCTCCTTGTCGATCCACGGCGCCGTGACGTGCGCGCCGACCCGGTAGACGAACAGGCACAGGAGCGTGAAGAGGATCTTCTCCTTCAGCTCCGGGATCCGGAAGAGGTTCGCGACGGGGTTCGCCATGGTCAGCCGATCTCCTGCACGGAGCCGCCCAGCCCTTCGATCTTCTCGCGGGCCGTCTTGCTGAAGCGGTGCGCCGACACGTTCACCTTGCGGGTGAGCTCGCCGGTGCCCAGCACCTTCACCGGACGCCGGGCGTGGCCGATCAGCCCGTGCGCCTTCAGCGTCTCGGGCGTCACCTCGCCGTCGGCCAGCGCCTCGAGCTGCCAGAGGTTCACCACCTGGTACTCCGTGCGGTCCAGCGGGGTGAAGCCCCGCTTGGGGAGCCGCCGGTGCAGCGGCATCTGGCCGCCCTCGAAGTGGGGCTTGCCGCCGCCGGGGCCGCTGTGGCCCGCGCGCGCCTTGGAGCCCTTGTGCCCCTTCCCCGCCGTCTTGCCCTGCCCCGAGCCGGGGCCGCGCCCCAGCCGCTTGGTGTCGCGGTGCGACCCCTCGGGGCGGCGCAGGTTGCTCAGATCAGCCATGGTTCTCCTGCCCTTCCGCGTCTTCGACCCGCACGAGGTGGCGGACCTGGAAGACCATGCCGCGGATCGCGTCGTTGTCGTCCTGCACGACGGAGCGCTGGTGCTTGAGGCCGAGGGCCTGCAGCGTCCGGCGGTGCTTGTCCGGTGCGCCCACGCCGCTCTTGGTCTGCGTGATCTTGATCTTAGCCACGGGCACCTCCCAGCGCCTCCACGGGCACGCCGCGCTCCATGGCGAGCTGCTCGCGGGTGGTCAGGCTGGTGAGCCCGTCCATGGTGGCCAGCACCATGTTGAACGGGTTGTTGGAGCCCAGGCTCTTGGTGAGGATGTCGTGCACCCCCACGCACTCCAGCACCGCGCGCACCGCGCCGCCGGCGATCACGCCGGTGCCCGGCGCCGCCGGGCGCAGCAGCACGCGCCCCGCCCCGCTCTCACCGATGATGTCGTGCGGCACGGTGCCGTTGCGCACCGGCACGCGCACCATGGCGCGGCGGGCCTGCTCCAGCGCCTTGCGCACGGCCTCGGAGACCTCGTTGGCCTTGCCGGTGCCGATCCCCACCTTCCCCGCCTGGTCGCCCACGGCCACCAGCGCGGTGAAGGAGAACCGCCGGCCGCCCTTCACCACCTTGGCCACGCGGTTGATGTGCACCACGTTCTCCTTCAGGTCGCTCCCCTGGCGCTCGTCGCGGCCGCCCCGCCCGCGCTCGCCGCCACGGCCGCGGCCGCGCCCCTCGCGGTCGCC
>DASYJZ010000105.1:0-2941 GCA_035995965.1 Longimicrobium sp.
CGGCGGTGGGGTGCACGCCGGGGGCCGCGGGCGCCTCGGGGTAGAGCGCGGGGAGGACGGTCGCCAGGGCCCTCCGCGGGTCGTCCACGCGCACCACGGTCGTCCCCTGGGGGAGCGGCGCGTCGGAGCCGCGGGCCACCAGCAGGGCCCCGGCCTGCGACGCCGCAATGTACGGGAAGTACCGGGGCTCGGCAACGAACGACAGGTCGCCGGGGCCGGCCTCGTCCAGCGGCTTCACCCCCCGCACCACGCGCGCCCCGTCGCCCTCCACCTCGCCCTGCGCGATGCGCGCCACCTCGGCCACGGTCAGCTCGGGCATCTCATCGAATCCACGGTCTTTCTGCGGCGTCCGTCCAGACGAACGGCGACGGTGAAACAGCGGTTTGGGCGTGTCCCCAAGCTTCGACACGCGACCGCGGCTGGACCCCTCACCCGAAAAAAGGCGATCATAACTGCCGATCGCCTTTTTTCGACCTCTCCCAAAACCACATGGGAGAGGTAACGGCAACGGCACTGTGCTTCGCGCAGTGCCAAGCGAAGCGCTTCACCTCCCCTCGTGGGAGGGTCGGTTTCCGCGAAAACCGGGGAGGAGGTGTGCCTCGGCCGCGCACCCCGGTATGCCGAAGGCGCCCGCGACAGGGACCGTCGCGAGCGCCTTCAGTTTAGCCGGGAGCCGCGCCGTGGCGCAAACTCCGTGTGCCTTCGCCGCTTACGGGCGCGGGGCGGCGGGCGGGGCGGCCGCGCCGCCGCGCATGCGCTGCAGCACGCGGTCCGTGAGGTCGAGCGCGGGGTCCACCGTCACGATCCCGCCCTGCGAGCTGTCCACGATCATGGTGAAGCCGCCCTCGCGGCGCAGCGTCTCGATGGCCGCGTTGATCTGCTGCATCACCGGCTGCACCAGCTGCGCCTGCCGCTGCTGCGCCTGCTCCTGCAGCTGCTGCCCGCGCTGCTGGTAGGCCGCGAACTGCTGCTGCAGCTCGCTCTGGCGCTGCTCGCGCGCGGCCGGGGTGAGGGTGGCCTGCTGCTGCTGGAAGGCGGTGTTGGCCGCGTTCATGCGCTGCTCCATGCTGTCCAGCGGCGCGCGCAGGCGGGTCATCTCCGCCTGCAGCGTCTGCTGCACCTGTGCCACCCCCGGCGCCTCGGCCAGGATCTTCTGCGAGTTCACGAACCCGATCTTGATCCCCTGCGCGGCGGCCGGCGCCGCGCTGAGGAACAGCGCGCCCAGCACGCCCAGGACACCCGCCGACAGAATACGCTTCATCCGTGGTCTCGCTTTCGAGAGGTTGAGGTTCGGTTGTCCGCGCACCGGCGCCTTAGAAGCCGGTGCCCAGCTTGAAGTGGATCTCCCACCCGGGGATCGGGCGGTCGAAGCCGTACGCCGCGTCCACCCCGATGGCGCCCAGGAAGGGCGTCACGACGGTGCCGCCCACGCCGGCGCCGCGGAACATCCGCGTGGGGTTGAACTCGCTCGCGTTGCTGAACACGTTCCCCGCGTCGCCGAACACGTGCAGCGAGAGCATGTCGTTCAGCCGCACCGCGTACTCGGCCGACAGCGTGACGAAGCTCGAGCCCAGGCACTCGGTCACCAGCTGGCTCTTGCACCCCGGCGAGTAGCCGCGCGGGCCCACGGTGAACTCGCCGTAGCCGCGCAGCGGCTCGCCCTGCTGCACGCCGCCCACGTAGAACTTCTCGAAGGGGAAGCGGCTCACGTCGCCGAACACCGTGCCGCCGCGCACGTTGAGCCCCAGCGCGAAGCGGATCGGGCGCGGCCCGGTGCCGATCTGCCCCACCGGCACCCACCACTCGCCCTCGGCCAGCAGCTTCTGGAAGCTCCCGTCGCCGCCCAGCGGGCCGCCCGTCTGCGACAGGCTGAGCGACTGCCGCGTCCCCGCCGTGGGGAAGAGCGGGTGGTTCTTGGTGTCGCGCACCAGCGACAGCGAGAAGGTGCTGGCGGTGGCCGCCGGGAGGCAGAACACGTTGGTGGTCTGCCCCAGGCAGGGGTCCTCGAAGGCGGTGTAGGTGGTCTTCGACAGCGTGTACCCCAGGAACACGCGCGTGCGCGGCGCGCCGGGGAGCGGGAAGCCGAACTGCGTGCTGGCCCCCGTGCGCAGCCGCCGGCCGTTGTTGGTGCTGATGAAGCGGTCGCCGGTGCGGAACACCGAGAAGCTCCCCGAGGTGCGCGAGCCGCCCAGCGACGGGTCGCTGTAGCTCGCCTCCACGGTGCTGCGCCCGTAGCCGTACTCCAGCCGCAGCGACGCGTTCTTCCCCTGCCCGAAGAGGTTGGGCTGCTGGTAGCCCAGGAAGCCGGAGACGCCGCCGCCGCGCCCCGCGTAGCCGCCGCCGATCACCGTGCCGAAGTTGATGTTCCCCGTCTGCTTCTCCTTCACGTGGAACACGATGTCCACCACCCCCGAGTCGGGCTCGGGGTGGATCTCGGGCGTGGGCATGGGCGCCTCGAAGAAGCCCAGCCCGCTGAGCGCCTGGAAGCTCTGGATCAGCCGCGCCTCGTCGTACACGTCGCCCGGGAGCAGCCACAGCCGGTCGCGCAGCACCTGCTCGTGCGTGGTGGAGTTCCCCTCGAAGGCGATGTGCCGCACGTAGAAGGGCTGCCGCTCGCTCACCGCGATGGTGGCGTTCACGCGCGGCGGCTTCCCCGGCTCCGCGGGAAGGCGCTCCACGGTGGGCACCACCTGCGCATACAGGTACCCCTGGTTGCGGTAGAGCTGCTGGATCTGCTTGGCCGCCCCGTCCAGCGCGCCCTTGTCGAACACCTCGCCGGCCATGCGCTGGCTGGTGCCGCCCACCGGGAGCCCCAGCACCGAGCGGTGCTGCTCCAGGAAGAGGCGCTCCAGCTCCTCGTGCGGGAAGTGGCTGGCCCCCTGGATGATGAACTCGCCCAGGCGGTACTGCGGCCCCTCGCGCACGTCCACCACCAGGCGGG
>DASYJZ010000106.1:0-10167 GCA_035995965.1 Longimicrobium sp.
CTCTCGGTTCCTCCGCGTCTCCGCGTGAAACGGCAGTTCTCAAGCTGGGGGAACGAAGCGGCCGCGGTCGTCCAGCACGACCGGGGTGCCGTTCTCGTCCAGCGTGTGCAGGAGCCGGCTGAGGTCTTCGAGCCGGGCGGCCTCGGTGCGGATCGCCTCCCACAGCTCGCCGGCGGGGACCTTCCACTCCGCCGGGTCACCCGAGCCGCAGAGCTGCAGGTGTCCCTGGATCACCGCCACCGGCGTGTTCAGCTCGTGGCGCACGGCCCGCAGCAGGCTCTTGGAGAGCGTCGCGTCGCGCGCGTGGGTGGAGCGCCACGCCTCGACCACCGCGCGGGAGGCGCGCAGCCGCTCCAGCTCGGCGAAGTTGCGGAGCGCGCCCGCGACCAGGCCGGCGGCGATCCCCAGCGTCCCGAGCTCCTCCTCGCCGAACTCGGGGCCGCGTGCGCGCCGGGCGAGGAGCGCCACCCCCTCGGCGCGGCCGTCGCAGAGGAGCGGGAGCGCCGCCGCGGGGGTGTTGGGGAGGCCGCGGTGCACGGCCAGGAAGGCGCGGGCGTCGGCGCGCAGGTTGGCCGTCGTCCGCGCCTCGCCCACCGTGAACGCCTCGCCCTCCAGGGTGCCTTCCAGCGGCACCACGTCGCCCTCCAATCCCGCCAGCTCGCCCGTCCCGATCTCGCAGTGCAGCACGCCGTCGGGGCGCGCGGTGCAGAGGAGTGCCGCGGCGTCGCCCATCTCCCCCAGCGCGGCGCAGAGCCGGGCCAGGCCGCGCGACCGCTCGGCCGGGCGCGCGAGCACCGACGCCAGCTCGGCGAGGAACGCGGCGAGCGGCGCCGGCGTGCTCACGGGGCGGTGGCGTTCAGCAGGTCGTTGTGCCAGAACCGCGGCGCCACCGGCTCCGGGAAGCCCTCCCCGCGCGCGGAGGTGAACGCGTCCACCACGTCGGGGTCGAACTGGGTGCCGCGGCAGCGCCAGAGCTCTTCCATCGCCGTCTCCTCCGAGCGCTTCCGGCGGTAGGCGCGGTCGCTGACGATGGCGTCGTAGGCGTCGGCCACGGCGAGGACGCGCGCCTCGATCGGGATCTCGCCCGCGCGCAGGCCGGCGGGGTAGCCGGCGCCGTCCCAGCGCTCGTGGTGGTGCAGCACGGCGGGGACCGCGGCGGCCAGGAAGGCGCTCGGCTCCAGGATCGCGGCGCCCAGCCGCGGGTGCTGCCGCATCACCTCCATCTCGTCGGTCGAGAGCGCCGACGGCTTGTTGAGGATGCGGTCGGGGATGCTGATCTTGCCGATGTCGTGCAGCAGCGCGCCGATCCACAGGGTGCGGAGCTGGTCGCGGGAGAGCTCCAGCGTGCCGCCGACGGCCTGGGCGTAGCGGGTCACCCGCTCCAGGTGCGCGCCGGTGTAGCCGTCGCGCGCCTCCACCGCGCCGGCCAGCGAGATCAGCGCGTCGGCGGTGATGCGCTCGAGCTGCTGCCCGAGTTGCGCCACCCGCAGCTCCAGGCACTGCTGGTAGAAGCGGTTCTGCCGCACCAGCGCGCGCCGCTCCAGCGCCCGCCCCACGGAGATGGAGAGCTCGGCGACGTCGTACGGCTTGAGCAGGTAGTCGTCTGCGTTCAGGCGCAGCGCCTGCACCGCCTCGGCCGTGGTCCCCACGCCGGTGAGCACGATGAACCCCAGCGTGTCGTCGGACGCCTTCACGCGCCGCAGCAGCTCGATCCCGTCCACGCCGGGCATCAGCAGGTCCGAGACGATCACGTCGGGGGCCCAGCTCGCGAGCATGTCGAGGGCGGCCTCGCCGTCTTCCGCCTCGCGCACGTCGTAGCCGTCGGCGACCAGGCCGAGGCGGAGCACCTTCCGCAGGCTCTCCTCGTCGTCGACGATCAGGACGCGCGTATACGGTCCGTGCGGCGCGGAAGGCGTGGATGCGATCATCTGGGCCGGGAGGCGGCGGGGGAGGGCGCGGAACATAAGTTCAACGTGCTGCACGATAAGCGCGGACCGTCGCGGCGGCAACCAATTTTCCTGTTTCGACCCGTTCCGACTGTGAATTCGTCGGCCGCCGTACTGAATGGGCTCTCCCAGAGGCCACGGGGGACACGGAGGACTGCTACGGTTTTCCTCTGAGTCCCCCGTGACCCCTGTGAGAGATTTCTGTTCGAGCCTCGGACGCATTACCGCCGGGGCACCTGCACCGGAGGCCGGGGCCGGGGCGAGACGGCGGGGCGCGGGGGCGTGGCGGGCTCCTGGCGCCCGTCGTCCGGCGCGCCGTCGACCGCGTCGCCGACGGCGTGCACGGCGCGGCCGAGCCAGGAGTCGTCAGCCGCCGGGTCGCGGTGCAGCGGGCAGCTCTCGGTGGGCTCGGTGCCGGAGAGGAAATACTCCGTCACCACGTCCGCGGCCGGGCAGTAGGGGGTGGCAAGCATCCCCGTGCGGCGGTCGATCTGGCGCGCCTGCAGGTCGGGCGGCGCGTTCCAGGGGGCGGGAGGCGCGTGGCGGCGGTAGTAGTCGGCGACCACCCGGCCCCACACCGGCGCCGCCAGCCCCCCGCCCGACGCGTCGGCCAGGATCGCCTGCGGCCGGTCGAAGCCGAGCCACACCCCCGCCACCAGGTCGGGCGTGACGCCGATGAACCAGACGTCGGCGCCCTCGTCGGTGGTCCCCGTCTTCCCCGCGGCGGGGATGGCGGCGGGGAGCGCCTGGCGCACGCCGCTCCCGGTGCCGCGGTCCACCACGTCGCGCATCAGCGAGGTGGTGAGGAAGGAGACGGCGGGGGTGAGGACGAAGCGGCGCTCGGTCGGCGCCTGGTACACCACCGTCCCGTCCGTATCCACCACCCGCCGGATCAGCCGCGGCCGGGAGAGCGCGCCGCCGGTGGCGAAGACGGAGTACGAGGCGACCAGCTCGATCGGCACCACCTCGGCCGCGCCGATGAAGGTGGACGGGTAGGGGCGGATGGGGGTGGTGAGCCCCAGCTCCTTCGCCTCGTCGATCACCCGGGTCACGCCGACGCGGTTGCCCAGCACGACGGTGGCGCGGTTGGACGAGAGCCGCAGCGCGTCGCGCAGGTTCACGTCCTCGGCGTCGGAGACGTGGTCGGCG
Organism: Longimicrobium sp.; assembly: GCA_035995965.1. GTDB lineage: Bacteria > Gemmatimonadota > Gemmatimonadetes > Longimicrobiales > Longimicrobiaceae > Longimicrobium. The sequence goes on from DASYJZ010000106.1 coordinate 3,096, forward strand.
GGGCGGTAGTCGCCGAGCGAGTCGACGGCGTTGGGGCCCAGCAGCGCGGTGGTGACGGGGATCCCCTGCGCGATGGCCGCGGCGAAGACGATGGGCTTGAAGGCGGAGCCGGCCTGCCGCCGCGCCTGCGTGGCCCGGTCGAACTGGCTCAGCCGGTAGTCGCGCCCGCCGACCAGCGCGAGCACGTCGCCGGTCGCGGGGTCCATCGCCACGAAGAGCCCCTGCAGGCAGGCACCGGGGTTCGCGGTCGCGCGCCCGGAGCAGGAGGCGTGGCGGAAGCGCCCCATCCGCCCGCTCTCCACCGCCTGCACCTGCTTCACCAGCTCGCGCTCGGCGGCGGCCTGCAGCTCGGGATCCAGCGTGGTGTAGACGCGGTAGCCGCGCCGCTCGGCCTCGGGCCCGAAGCGCTGCAGCAGCTCACGCCGCACTGCGGCCACGAAGTACGGCGCCGCGCCCCCCGCCTCGGGGGGCGGCGCGAGCCCCAGCGGCTGGCGGAGCGCCTCGGCGGCCTCGGCGGCGTCGATCACCCCGGCGTGCGCCATCTGCCCCAGCACCAGGTCGCGCCGGGCCTTCGCCCGCTCGGGGCTGCGGCGCGGGTCGTAGTAGCTGGGCGCCTTGGGGAGCGCGGCGAGCACTGCCGCCTCGGCGGTGGTGAGGCGGCCGACGGGCTTGCCGAAGTACCCCTGCGCGGCGGCCTCCACCCCGTACAGCCCGTTCCCCAGGTAGATCTGGTTGAGGTACATCTCCAGGATCTGCTCCTTGGGGAACTGCTTCTCGATCTGCCGCGCGAGCACCACCTCGGCCAGCTTGCGGCGCAGCGTCTTGGCGCGCGTGAGCTGCTCGGGGAAGACGTTGCGGGCGAGCTGCATGGTGAGCGTGCTGAACCCCTGCCGCCAGGAGAGCGAGCGGACGTCGCGGGCCAGCGCCCCGGCGGCGCGCTTCCAGTCCACGCCGTGGTGGCGGTAGAAGCGCTTGTCCTCGACCGCCAGGAAGGCCCCGGAGACCTCCGCGGGGATGCGGTCCAGCGGCACCACCACGCGGCGCTCGGGCGCCAGGTTGGCGATCACGCGGCCGCGGCGGTCGAACACCTGGGTGGCCTGCGGCGGGGTGTAGCTGCGCAGCGCCTCTACGGAGGGGCACTCGCTCCCGGAGCAGCGCGGCCAGAGCCACGCGAGCGCGCCACCCACCACCGCCACGCCGAGCGCGGCGGCGATCAGCAGGGCCTTCAGCACCCCGCGCGCGCGGGAGGGCCCGCGGACCGTGCGGCCGCGCGAGGGGCGTCGTTTTGCCGCCAACTGAGCCAGGTGTCAGGGGATAGTCGAGCCCGCGGGCGTGCCGGGGCCGCGGGTCGGTACCGCGACACCATAGCGGAAGTTCCGGGAGGACGATGGGCGGCCCGGGGCGGCAGGGCGAATGAGTTCGCTGCAACAACCACACGAAGTCCGCCTTCGCGGACTACCGGCCGCGGTTTCGCCGAGCTGATGCTGCACGCGACGACTCACGCGGTTTCCGAGGCCAACGCAGGCGCACCGGAACACCACGCCGATTTCGTCACCGGCGTCTACGGGGCCGGAGCGCGCGTCCGATGTTTCGCCTCGGAAGCTCAGCGGCGTGTCGCGTGACCAGAAACGTCGGCTGCACCGCGGGCTGCAGTCCGCGAAGGCGGACTTCGCGTGGTTGTTGCAGCGGTTTCAACCGCCCTGCCCCGGCTGGCGGACGGATGAGGCCGGCGTCTGCGGCGGGAGCGGGCCCCAACCGCGGATGAGGGTGCTCTGCAGGGATGGAAGCGGATCGAGGGTGACGGCGTCGCGCAGATTGGGGAGGATGCGGACCCGCACGCTGTCGAGCGCCTGCCGCGCCGCGGAGGTGTCGCCGCGCTCCCGCAGCAGCCGCGCATAGTGGTACCAGGGCGGCACGCCGGAGCGGAGCCGCGGGTCGCGGAGCGTCTCCCGGCGATCGGCGAGTGCGGCGTCGATGCGGCCGAGGCCGTCCAGCGCCATCGCCCGCAGGTTGCGGATCTCCACCCTCGACTCCGGACCCCAGCGCGGAATCCGCTCGGCCTGTCCGAGGAGCGCGACGGCCTCGGCGTACCGCCCCTGCTCGATGCGCAGGGTCGCCAGCTCGACGTAGCCGGGGACCGAACCGGGATAGACGACGATCAGGTGGCGCAGCACCGGCTCGGCCGCCTGGTAGCGCCCGAGCGTGCGCATCGTGCGGACGTAGTCGATGGCAATGCCGATGTCGTTGTAGCGCGTCTTGCGCAGCGCCGACTCGAGCCAGGGGAGCGCCTCCTGCGGGCGTCCCTGACCGGCCAGGATCAGCCCCGCCCTGTACTCCACCCACCAGAGCCGCGGGTGCTCGTCGACCATGGCGGCGAACACGGAGTCGGACGAGGCCCACACCGGAGTGCGCTTCCACGTGCGCGCGGCGCCCAGCGCCAGGAGCAGCGCGAAGCCGGCCGCGGACGCCCATCGCACCGCCGGCCGCTCGCGCGCCACCGCGGCGGCGAGCGGGGGGAGCAGGAAGGCGAGCGCGACCGAGGGGAGGTAGAGGTTGCGCTCCGCCAGCATCGTCCCCGTCGCGAACGGCAGGTGCGACACCGGGAGCACCGCGGCGGCGAACCAGAGCACCGCCGCGGCCGTCCACCGCCCGCGCGGCCACGAGCGCCACGCAGCGGCGGCCGCCGCAACGACGAGCGCGACCCCCAGCCAGGTGCGCGGCGATCCCCATCCCACCGGGTCCAGCAGGCCCGGCCCCCAGTCGGCGGAGAGGCTGCGCGGCCAGAAGAGCAGCCGCGCGTACTCGGGCACCAGGCTGAACGCGGTGGCGACCCTGTCCGCCGTCGAGATCCCCTCGAGGTACGGCGCGGGCCGCACCCCCAGCAGGCCGCCGCTGGCGTTCACGCGCAACGCCAGGTACAGCCCCAGGGTGGCGGCGAGCGAGGCCATGAGCGGCGCGTTGCGCACGAGCAGGGCGCGAGGGCCCGCCCGCTCGCCGCGATCGCGGAACGCGTCCAGCAGCAGCAGGAGCGCGGGGAGCGTCACCGCGACCTCCTTCGCGCCCAGGCCCAGGAGGTAGAGTGCCGCGAGCGCCGCGATCCGCCCCGGCGAGCGCGGCGACCCGCGCAGGTAGACGTGGCACGCCGCGAGGACGAAGAGCGCCGCCAGCAGCTCGGAGCGGCCGACGAGGTTGGCGACGGCCTCCACGTGCACGGGGTGCACGGCGAAGACCGCCCCGGCGGCCGCCGCCGGCCCTATCCCGCCGCCCAGCCGCAACACGAGCGCCGCCACCCCCACCACGGCCACGGCGTGCAGCAGGACGTTCACGGCGTGCGCGGGCGCGGGCGACGCACCGAAAACGGTCCAGTCCAGCGCGAAGGAGACCAGGGTCACCGGCCGGTACACGTCGGCCGTTTTCTGCCAGTACGGGCCGAGCAGGAGCTCGTGGAGGTTGCCGAACCCGTGCACGATCGGGTTCTTCCAGACGATCCGCTCGTCGTCGATCGCGTAGCCGTTGCGCAGCGCCGCCGCGTACACGCACACCGCGAGCAGCGCCACGGCGGCCAGCGCGAGCATCCGCAGCCGCCGCGACTCGGCCGCCGGGGGGGTGGGAAGGGGATGGGGATGATGCAAGACTCTCCTCGGAGAACGGCCGACTACCCGCGCAGCATCCTCCCGCCGTCGACGACCATCACCTCGCCGGTGACGAAGTCGGCGCGGAGGAGGTAGAGGAGCGCGGCGACCACGTCGTCGGGGGAGCCGAGGCGCTGGAGGGGGGTGCTGCGCGCGAGGGCGTGGAGCTCCTCCTCCGTCATGCTCTCCGGCGGGAGGACGGCGCCGGGGGCGATGCCGACGACGCGCACCTCGGGCGCCAGCGAGCGTGCGGCGACCTTCGTCAGGTGCGCCAGGGCGGCCTTGGAGATGCCGTGCGCCGCGTACGTCCCCCACGCCTGCAGCCCCGCGAGGTCGCAGAGGTTCACGACGACGCCGCGCCGTTCCCGCAGCGTCGGGGCGAGATGGCGGATGAGGAAGAAGGGCGCGCGCAGGTTGACGGCCAGGGTGTGCTCCCAGAGCGCCTCGTCCGTCTCCTCCAGCCGCTCCGGCGGGAAGACGGAGGCGTTGTTCACCAGCACGTCGAGCCCTCCGAATGCCCGCTCCGCCTCGTGCGCGACGCGCCGCACCTCCTCCACCCGGGCCAGGTCGCCGCCGATCGCGACCGCCTCGCCGCCGCCGCGCCCGATCACCGCGCAGAGCTCGTCCGCGGCCGCTGCGGAGGTGTTGTAGTGCACGACGACGCGCATCCCCTCGCCCGCCAGCGCGAGCGAGATCGCGCGTCCTACGCGCACCGCGCCGCCGGTCACCAGCGCCGTCTTTCCCGCGAGCTCCGTCATCCGCGATTTCCTCTGTTCAGCAACGGCCGTCTCACACAGAGACGCGGAGGAACAGAGAGAACTGCTCCCAGTTCCTCTGCGTCTCTGCGTGAAACGGCCGTTTCAGTTCAGTCGTCCTGCTTGAAGATCTTCAGGTTGGTCGAGTGGCCCGGGTTCACCCGCGCCTTCGGGTTGAGGTAGTGCACCGCGTTGTTCACCGCGATCGCCGCCTCGCCGTAGCCCGTGGCGATGAGCTCCAGCTTGCCGGGGTAGTGCACCACGTCGCCCGCGCCGTAGACGCCGGGGAGGTTGGTCTCCATCAGCTGGCTCACCTTGATGGTGCTCTTCTCCAGCTCCAGCCCCCACTGGCCGATCGGCCCCAGGTCGGGCTTGAAGCCGAGCAGGGCGACGACCGCATCCACCTCCAGCTCCACGTGTTCGTTCGTCTCGTTGTGGTAGATCACGGCCTTCGCCACGCACCCGCCCTCGCCGCGGAGCTCGCGCACCTCGTACGGCGTTCTCACCGCCACCTCGCCCGCCTCGGCCGCGGCGCGCATCTGCTCCACGCTGGCCCGGTGCGCGCGGAACTCGGGGCGGCGGTGGATCAGCGTGACCTCGCGCGCCACGCCGCGCAGCCCCAGCACCCAGTCCACCGCGCTGTCGCCGCCGCCCACCAGCAGCACCCGCTTACCGCGGAAGTCCTCCGGCTGGCGCACGTGCGTGTGCACCCCGCCGCCGTCGGCCGTGTGCTCCTCCCACCCGGGGCACTCCAGCACGCGCGGGTTCAGCGCGCCCTTGCCGGCGGTGATCACCACCGTGCGGGTGAGGTAGTCGCCCTTCGGCGTCACCAGGCGCAGGTGGCCGTCCTCGCGCTCCATCCGCTGCACCTCGGCGCCCAGCACCACCTCGGGGCCGAACTGCATCCCCTGCTCGATCATGTTCTTCGCCAGGTCCTTGGCGAGGATCTTCGGCAGGCCGCCCACGTCGAAGATGTACTTCTCGGGATAGAGCGCCATGAGCTGCCCGCCGAGCTGCGGCAGCGCGTCGACGATGCGGCACCCCACCCCGCGCAGCCCCGCGTAGAAGGCGGCGAACAGCCCCACGGGCCCGCCGCCGATGATGGTCACGTCCGTGATCTCGCCCTGCGTGTCGCTCACTCGCTCTCCTTCGTCATGGACCGCGCCTTCGGGGGCGACATAGATAAGGGCGCCGGCACCCGCAGGCAAATCACCGCGGCGGCCCGGGCGGCATCGCCTGCACCCGCGCGCCCGTCGGCGGCGCGGCCGGCGCCGGCGCGGGCGCGGTCCCCGGCGGGCCCTCCAACCGCCCCCACCCCAGCACCCGCGCCGAGTGCAGCGGCGGCACCGGGTGCAGCGTGAGCAGCGGCCGCTGCGCCGGCGCCACGCGCGCGCGCGCGCTGTCGAGCGCGGCCGCCGCGCCGCCGGAGTCGCCCGACAGCGTCAGCAGCCTGGCGTAGTGATACCAGACATAGGGCGTGCGGCGCAGCGCGGTGTCGGCCAGGGTGACGCGGCGCTGGACCAGCGCCGAGTCCAGCCGCCCCAGCCCGTCGTACGCCAGCGCCCGGCGGTGGGCCACCTCGCCGGCCAGCAGGCGGCCGTAGTGCGGCAGGGCCAGGGCCTCCCCCGCCAGCGCCAGCCCCTCGCGGTAGCGGCCCCGCTCCACGCGCAGCGAGGCCAGGTAGATGTACGCCGGCGGCGAGTCCGGGTACTGCTCGATGGCATGGCGCAGCAGCGGCTCCACCTCGGGCCCGCGGCCCATCGCCATGAGCAGCGAGGCGTAGTCCATGTCCATCACGTAGTGGTTGTTCTTCGTCTTGGCGAGCGCCCTGTGGTACCAGGGGAGCGCCTCGTCGATGCGCCCCGCCTTGGACAGGAGCTGCCCCGCCTTCCACTCCACCCACCAGAGCTCGGGGTGGTCCTCCACCATGGCGTCGAAGACCGTCGACGACGAGCGCCACACCGGCGTCCGCAGCCAGGTGCGCAGCGCGCCGAGTGCCAGCAGCACCACGAAGACCGCCGCGGCTACGCGCCGCACCGCCGGGCGCTCCCGCCATACCGCGTCCACCAGCGGGGGGAGGAGGAAGGCGAGCGCCACCGACGGGAGGTACAGCGTGCGCTCGGCGATCAGCACCCCCACCGCGAAGGGGAGGTTGGAGACCAGGAAGACGGCGGCCGCGAACCAGGCGATGGCCGCCGCCACCCAGCGCGAGCGCTTCCACGAGGCCCAGACGCACGCCGCCAGCGCCACCCCCACCGCCACGCCCAGCCACGCCCGCGGGCTGTCCCACCCCACGGGGACGATCGCATTGGGCCCCCAGTCCGCCGAGAGGTCGCGCGGCCACAGCATCAGGCGCAGGTACTCGGGCCACACCCGCACCGCCGTGGCCAGCCGCTCCGCGGCGGAGACGCCGAGGAGGTACGGCGCCGCGTCGGTGCCCATGGTGTCGCCGGCCAGCACGTGGCTGCGCAGCGCCACGTAGCCGAGGAGCGAGACCGCCATCGCGGCGAAGAGCCCCAGGTTGCGCTGGAGCAGGCGCCACGCCGGCACGCGCTGGTCGCGGCCGTCCACGGCGTCGACCACCAGCAGCAGCGCCGGGAGGGAGACGGCGATCTCCTTGGCGCCCAAGCCGATCACGTAGAGCGCCGCGATCCCCGCCCAGCGCAGCGCCCGCGGCACCCGGCG
>DASYJZ010000107.1:0-5303 GCA_035995965.1 Longimicrobium sp.
ACACCAGCAGCCCGGTGAACACCGCCGCGCGCCACCCCACCCCCAGCGCGACCAGGATCCCCGCCGTCGTCCCCGCGGCGAGCACCACCTGCAGCGTGCCCCCGCCCAGGATCAGCCGGCGGATGCGCGCCAGCCGCTCGAAGCTGAACTCGATGCCGATGGTGAAGAGGAGGAGCACCACGCCCAGCTCCGCCGCCGCGTCCACCAGCCCGCGGTCGCTCACGATCGCCAGCCCGTACGGCCCGATCGCGATCCCCGCGACCAGGAAGCCGACGATGGTGACGAGCCCCAGGCGCGAGCCGACGTAGGCGACCACCGCGCCCGCCACGATCACGGTGGCGGCCTGGGCGAAGAACGCGGGCGGTCCGGTGCCGGCGAGGGCGATGGCGAGCATGGAGGCGCGGTGGGACGCGGGGTGGACTACGGTGCAGGGGGACGAACGACGAATTTCACGCGGAGACGCGGAGACGCAGAGAGCCGCCGTGGCTTCTCTGCGTCTCCGCGTCTCCGCGTGAGATTTGCTTTGCTAGGCCATGGCGCGCGCGCGGTTGTGTGCGCCGGTGAAGTCCGCGCCTTCCGCGTCCGCCCCGTCGAGGTCGGCCCCGTCCAGGTCGGCGCCCGCGAAGACGGCGCCGCGCAGGTTGGCGCCGCGCAGCACCGCGTCGTCGAGCTGGGCGTCGCGGAGCACGGCGCCGGAGAGGTCCGCGCCCTGGAGGGCCGCCCCGGTGAGGTTCGCGCGCACCAGCGACGCGCCGGAGAGGTTCACGCCGTGGCCGCTCGCGCGCGTCAGGTCCGCCGCGTCGAGCTCCGCGCCCGAGAAGGTGGCCGCGTCCAGCCGGGCGTGGCGCAGGTTGGCCCCCTTGAGCCGCGCCCCGCCCGCGTTCACGCCCGTGAGGTTCGCCTGCCCCAGCCCCACGCCCGCCAGCAGGGCGCCGGTGAGCGTGGCGCCGTCGAAGCTCGCGTTGCTCAGCTCCGACCCGGTCAGGTCGGCCCCGGACAGGTTCGCGGCGGAGAAGTTCGGCGGCCGCAGCGCGCCGGTGCGGAGGCAGTTCACGTTCCGCAGCACCGCGTTCTCCAGCACCGCGCCGGAGAGGTCGGTGTTGCAGAGCTGCGCCTCGGTGAGGTTGGCGCCGCGCAGGTTGGCCCCGCGCAGGTTTGCGCCGCGGAGCTTCGCCTCGCTCAGGTCCACGCCTTCCAGGTCCATGTCCGCCAGGTCCGCCCCGGAGAGGTCCAGCCGCGCCAGCGAGCGCCCTCCGTCGCGGAGCCGCGCCTCCACCTCCGCGCGCCCCATCCCCGTCGGCGGCGCGGACGGCTGCGCGGTCCCCGCGCCGAAGAACGAACCCGCGCGATCCATGATCCCCATGACGTTCCTCCCCTGCAGGCGGTGCTCCGGGCGACGCTGGCGGACGGTTTCCAAGCTTACGCTACGATTACACGCGCAACAAGACTTAGCCGAACTCCCCGAATCCACCGTGACCCTTGTGAGAGACCAGATCGGTTGCGGCCGGGGACACGGAAAGGCTAGCTTCGCCGCTCAGTCGCCTCTTCCTCGACGATGCGCCGGATCTCGGCGCGGAGCAGCGCGGGGGTGGGGGTGATCCCGAGCTCCGCGAGCGACTCCTCGGCGCGGCGGCGCAGCTCCGGCGGATGCTGGCGGGCGAGCGACGCGGCCTCGGCGGCGGCGCGCGAGGCGGCAGGGGCCGGGGGCGGGCGCAGGTGGACGCGGAAGCCGCCGCCCCCGTCGGTGGCGTCCCACGACTCCACCGTGGCGCCCCGCAGCCCCTCGAGCAGGAGCTCGATCTCCGGACGCAGCACGGAAAGGCCGCCGCGCGACCGGTTGCCGCGGCCGGTGACGACCACCACCGTGCGCTCCCCGGCGGCGGCCCGCGCGCGCAGCCATCCCTCGGCCCGCCCGCGCGCCTCGTCGGCGGTCAGGCCGTGCAGGTCGAGCAGCGGGTGCACGCTCCCCCGCGGCTCGCCCGGCTCGCGTGGGCGTCGCCTCTTCGCCATCGGCTCAGCGGGCGCCGGGGCCGGATACGCCGAGAGCCACGGCGCGGGCCGTGGCTCTCGGGGTCCGGTCCGGAGGCGGTCTCAGCTGTTGCTGCCGGAGAGCGCGTCCTTGAAGCCCTTGCCGCTGCGGAACGCCGGGCTCTTCGAGGCGGCGATCTTGATCTCCTTGCCGGTGCGCGGGTTGCGGCCGGTGCGGGCCTCGCGGTGCTTCGCCTCGAAGCTGCCGAAGCCGGTGATCTGCACCTTGTCGCCGCCGCGGAGGGCCTCCGCGATCAGGCCGCTGTCGACCGAGAAAAGCGCGTCGACGACGCGGGAAGCCTGGGCCTTGGTCAGGTCGGCGCGGCTGGCGAGCTGCTGGACCAATTCGGACTTGTTCACCGCGTAGCTCCTGGAAAAGAGGGTGGATTTCGGCGACGGTACCAAACGGCTACGCCGTTCGCCCCCTACAGTAGGCCGCGCCCCCACATCCGTCAAGAGAACCCGAAGTGCCCGAAAGTCCAGTCGCCGCGCCGCTTCCCGCCGCCGACACCCTGCTCCGCGAGCTGCAGGCCGCGCGAGAGATCGCCCACGCCTTCCAGACCGCCGCCACCCCGCTGGAGGTGTATCGCCTTGCGCTGGAACGCGTTTCGCCCCTGGTGGGCGCCGCGTTCGCCTCGGTGTTCCTGCGCGACGGAGAGGCCGTTTTGCGGCTGGCCGCCTCGTGGAACTGGCCGCCCGAGTTCGCGGCCTTCCTCGGCGAGATGCGGGTGCGCGTCGGCGCGGGGCCCACGGGGGTGGCCGTGGCCGAGAACCGCGTGGTCGACGTCCCCAACGTCTTCGCGGCCGACGGGCTGGAGGACTGGTGGGAGGTGGCGCGCGAGCTGGGCTTCGCGGCCTCGGTGTCGCTCCCGCTGCTGCAGGGCGGGCGCCCGGAGGGGGCGGTCACCTTCTACTTCCGCGAGCCGGGCTCGCCGCGCAGCCACGACCGGCACCTGCTGCGGCTGGTGGCCGACCAGCTCTCGGCCACCGCCGAGAAGGCGCACCTGATCGAAGACCTGCAGCGCGCCAACGCCCTGCTGCGGCTGCAGAACGTGGAGCTCGAGGCGCGCTACCGCGAGGCCGAGGAGGCGCGGCGGCTGCGCGGCGAGCTGCTGGCCAATGTCTCGCACGAGCTGCGCACGCCGCTCACCGCCATCCTGGGCTACGCGTACCTGCTGCGCGACGGCTGCGCCCTCTCGACCGAGCAGGCGGCGCAGGTGGAGCGCATCGAGGCCGCGGGAGCGCAGCTCCTGCGGCTGATCGAGGACCTGCTGGACCTCACCAACCTGCAACTCGGCCGGCTGGCGCCGCAGGTGGAGACCTGCGACGCGGTGGCGCTGCTGCACGCCGCCATGGGCTCCGTCGCCCCGCCGCCTCAGTTGCAGGTGCGGGTGTTGGCGCCCGACGCCACCGTTCCCGTGCGCACCGATGGGAGCCAGGTGCTGCGCATCCTGCGCAACCTGCTCTCGAACGCGTACAAGTTCACCCCCGAGGGTGGGGTGACGGTGCGGGTGCGGATGGCCAGCGGCTCCCCCTGGACCGACGAGGCCCGCCGCACCGGCGACGTGCGGCACGCGGTGGTGTGGGAGGTGGAGGACACGGGGATCGGGATCGACGCGGACGCGCTGGAGCGCATCTTCGACGAGTTCCGGCAGGTGGACGGCTCCGCCACGCGCCGCTTCGGCGGGGTGGGGATCGGCCTGGCGCTCTCGCGCCAGCTCGCCCGCCGCCTGGGCGGCGACGTGACGGTGCGCTCGGAGCCCGGCGAGGGCTCGCTCTTCGCGCTGGCACTCCCCGCCGGGCTGGCGCGCCCGGAGCTGGCGGCGGAATGAGGATGGGAATCCGCCGGGGTGGAGAACGACGGGTTGGGGATCGACGGGTTGGAAACCCGCCGCTGGAACGGCGCGAAGTCCGCCTTCGCGGACTGCGGCCTCGGCACCCGCGCAAGGCCTCGGTTCTCAGCCGGGTGCCGGCCCTTTCGCGAGCCCCGTCGCGTGCCCCACGGCTGCGTCTCTCGCTACGGCCTGCAGTCCGCGCAGGCGGACTTCGTGTTGTCGTTGCAGCGAATTTATTCGCCCTGCCCAAGCCCGGGGCCCACCTGTGAAGCCCTCCGCTCCCGCCGTCCGCCGCGGCTTCGCCTCCGTCGTCTTCGACTGCGACTCGACGCTGGCCCGCATCGAGGGGATCGACGAGCTGGCCGGGGCGCACGCGGAGGCGATCCGGGCGCTCACCGAGGCGGCCATGCAGGGCACGGTGCCGCTCGAGGAGGTCTACGGACATCGCCTGGACATCATCCAGCCCACGCGGGCACTCGTGGCGGCGCTCGGCCGTGCATACGTGGACGGGCTGGTCGCCGACGCGCGCGAGACGGTGGAGGCGCTGCTCTGGCTGGGGAAGACGGTGCGCATCGTCTCGGGCGGGCTGCGTCCGCCCGTGGAGGAGGTGGCGCGGGTCCTGGGGATCTCCGCGGACGCGGTAGCCGCGGTGGGCATCGACTTCGACGGCGACGGAGGATACGCGGGGTTCGAGCACGCGTCGCCCCTCGCGCGGAGCGGCGGCAAGGCGGCGGTGATCCGCGCATGGGGCCTTCCCCGCCCCGCGCTGCTGGTCGGCGACGGCGCGACGGACCTGGAGGCGCGGCCGGCCGTGGACGCCTTCGCCGCGTACATGGGCGTGGCCTTCCGCCCCGCCGTCGCCGCCGGCGCCGAATTCGTCCTGCGCGAGGAAACCCTGGCCGCGGTCCTCTCCCTCGCCGCCGGCGATGCCGATCGCGAGCGCCTGCGCGGCGGCCGCTGGGCGGACCTGCTCGCCCGCGGGGACGCCGCGCTCGCCGTGGGGCCATCTCCCGCGTAGAATCCCCCCGAGACCGCCGGACGAACGGGTAGGGCGCGCTCCTCGAGCGAACGGTTTCGCCCGGCCGCTCGCGTCCCCAGAATTCCGCGGTTCGATGGAATCTGACGACGACGCTTGCGAACGTTGTCGCGACGCGCGGTCCTCGATCGGGGCCGAATAGATCCCTCGGGTCGCCTGAGGCTCCCCTCGGGATGACACGGTGGGGGCCGCGACACGGTCGTCGACCCGAACGACGGCACGCGTGCACGTAGCACCGCCCTGCGTTGGAACCGCGCGGGGGAATCCGCGAAGGCGGATTTCGTGCCGTTCCAGCGCCGGGTTTCCAACCCGGCGGACACCAACCCGGCAGGGCTCCGACCCGGTGCGGCGCCCGGGCACTTGGCACTTGGCACTTGGCACTTGGCACTTGGCACTTGGCACCG
>DASYJZ010000108.1:0-4289 GCA_035995965.1 Longimicrobium sp.
GCAGGGCGGTCTGGCGATCAACGCGGTGGTGCCCAAGCAGATGGTGGAGGTGCTCCAGGGCGTGGTGATCCTGGCGGTCGCGCTCGCGGTCCCCGAGGTCCGGCGCCTGCTCCGCGTGCAGCCGAGGAGGGTGTGAGATGATCGTGATCACCTTCCTCCTGCAGACCATCCGCATCGCCATCCCCTACCTGTTCGCGGCGTCGGGCGGGGTGGTGGCGGAGCGCGCGGGCGTGGTGTCGCTGACCCTGGAGGGTTTCATGCTGAGCGGCGCCTTCTGCGCCACGCTGGGCAGCTACTACAGCGGCAGCGCGTGGGGGGGCGTGCTCTGCGGCGCGGCCGGTGGGCTGGTGATGGGGCTGCTGCACGCCGTCGCCTCCATCCGCTTCAAGGCCGACCAGATCGTGGTGGGCATCGCCATCAACCTGCTGGTCGTGGGGCTGACGCGCTTCTTCCTGCACCTGGCCTTCGACAGCTCGTCGAACTCGCCGCGCGTGGCGGGCTTCGGCGGCGAGAACGCGGGCTCCGGGCTCGGGGCGCTGGTGAGCAACCCGCTGGTGTGGGTGGGGCTGGTGCTGGTGCCGGTGATGGGGTGGATGATGTACCGCACCCCGTTCGGCCTGCGCATCCGCGCGGTGGGCGAGCACCCGGTGGCGGCGGAGAGCGTGGGTGTGCCGGTGCCGCGGGTGCGCTACCTGGCGGTGACGCTCTCGGGAGTCCTGGCGTCGCTCGGCGGCGTGTACCTGGCGCTCGACCAGCACCAGTTCACCGATCAGATGACGGCGGGGCGCGGCTACGTGGCGCTGGCGGCGGTGATCTTCGGGCGCTGGGACCCGGTGCGCGCCGGCATCGCCTGCCTCTTCTTCGCCGCCGCGGAGACGCTGCAGATCCAGCTCCAGAGCCTGCAGGCGATCCCCAGCCAGTTCGTCTCGATGATCCCGTACGTGCTCACCATCGTCGCGCTCGCCGGCCTCGTCGGCCGCAGCGTGCCGCCGGCGGCCTTGGGACGAACAGACGAATAGCCCGACGTTTGGATGTCAACGTTAACGATCAACCCCAGGTAGCCCCCATGGAACGCAAATCGTTTAACGAGTTACTGTCGACGGTAACCGCTCAATTGTTTACATGGATTCCAATCATCTTGCTCTTCTTCAATATCCGCTCGACGCGTAATGACATTACGTTCCTCGTAACCTGCCTCGGTCTTGCTGTCACAGGCTTGTTCTGGTTCGTATTACAAATCAGGCGTGTCAGCAGGGAGGCTGACGAAACAGGTGTGTTGCGAAAACCCGAGGCTTTCTGGTCGCTCATAACCGGGAAAGTGTCGAGCCGCGTACGTGATCTGAATGCAAATCGGGAGATATTTGTAATCGGTGGCACAACGGTGGCTGAAATAGCCAACATTCTAATTCCAAGTCAAATCGGGCACACCTCAGACTCCCCCATCTCCTTTTTCACAATAACAAAAGATGGTGGAACCGCGAAAGAACGAGAAGAAGAGTTAGAAGATCTTCAAAGGAGACTGGAATCGCGAGACCCAGTGGCCGTAATCCTGATTGACGCTGGTGAATGGTCAAACCGCCGCGACTATGAAGCCGCGGTTCGCGCATGGGGTGCCACGCACGCCGAGCTTCCGATCTTGGTCGTTCAGACTGAGCAGATACGAGCTGGAGGACCCAATGCGTCCTTGGATTTCAGTGTAGTGGAACTGCGTAGGATTTCGCACGCGCCGGCGCTTGGACTCGCCAACCGGCTCCTGCAGCAAACCGCAATCCGCGGTGAGCTTTGGAAAAATACTGCGAACTATCTTCGATACGTGGCTCTGATAGGGCTCGCTTGCTCCATACTTTTGGGTGCTACTACTGCTGGTTTCATTTCGTTCGTTGGTACAGAGCAAGCACGAAACGCCGATAATATCCAATCTGTCCTTATTTATCAGAATGCCTTGTCGTATCCTACCAGCAACCACGTTGCTGCTCTAAAGACTGCGCAGGAATACCGTACAAACCCATCGGTTCATGCCGTAAATCTGTTACAAACAGCTGCAGAAGCGCTTCAAACGGCGCTCCTCACAGCACACCGCCGACAGTCGGATGACTCAAATGTTGTGTTCTTGTCTGTCGGCGCGTCCCCAGATAGTGTTAAGATTGTAGAAGTTGCTCGTGCGCCTGCCGATAATATTGTAAGGCATACATTTAGCTACGCCACTACAAGTGATTGGTTAGATGGGATTGGGCCATGCGCAATTGCAACACGACATGCAATTTATTGGAAAGGTATTAGTCAACCAGGTAGGTTCAAGACGGACTCAATAGCCGCTTGGGAGGCATCTGGCAATGGGGCGGGGAACTACGATGCTAATGCGCATTCAATTCGTGTTGCGGGAAGAAGTTGTGAATATAAACGGCTACCTCCTGATATCCCGGATAATGACCGAAGAGAACTCCTGTGTATTCCGGTTGGAACCAATAGTAACGCGAATCTAGAGCCGCTTGGCGCAATATGTATCTCCTCTAACGAAGCTCGCTCGTGGTTGGTTGCTCCGTGGGTACGGAATGCGGTTACCACAGCGGGTATTTGGTTGGCACCTATCGACTGGAGGAGCGCTGCAAACGCGAAAAGCGGCGGATCGGCCATGTCCTCGTCACCACCTCCCCGCAGGTAAGTGAGCGCGGATACGGCGCTGGCGGCGGTGATCTTCGGGCGATGGGACCCGGTGCGCGCGGGCATCGCCTGCCTCTTCTTTGCGGCGGCGGAGACGCTGCAGATCCAGCTTCAGAGCCTGCAGGCGATCCCCAGCCAGTTCGTCTCGATGATCCCGTACGTGCCTCACGATCGTGGCGCTCGCCGGGCTGGTCGGCCGCTCCGTGCCGCCCGCAGCCTTGGGGCGGGCGGAGGACTGATCGACAGAAACTGAACAACAGGTCTCAGCCAGAGGACCAGAGGACTGCACGTCGGACTCTGGTCCTCTGGTTCTCTGGGTGAGATCGACCGTTGTCTGTTGTGGGACAGAGGCTCGGGTACGAAAAGGGTTGATTACGCGTTGCGGCGATGAGACTATGGGATCATTCACCTTGCTGGCTTCAACAGACTCACCCGCTCACAAACCTTCCCGCAGCATCCACTCGGCGCCACGCGCGCAGCCTCCGCTTCATGCCCACCGAGAAACCATGAGCCTCCCCCCAACCGCCGAGCCTATACCGGCCGCTCGCCGGGACGTGCTGGGCATGGAAGACTTCACCGGATTCACCGTCGGCGATCCCGACGACTGTCCGGCGGACTTCTACCACCGCGCGGCGATCAACTGGATGAGCTTCATCCGCGACGACGTACGGCTGATCGACCTGGTGATCCCGGGGAGCCACGACTCGGCCACTTACAGCATGCACGGCGCGGCGAGGCCCTTTGTGCAGACGCAGAGCTATAACCTGCTGGCCCAACTCCTCTGCGGGATTCGCTACCTGGACCTGCGCGTGCGGGGCCGCGCCGCGCGGCCGGTGGTCAATCACAACATCGTGAAGGGGCACCCGACCGGGCACCTCCTCCGCCAGCAGGTCGCGCCGTTCGTGCAGCGCTTCCCGTCCGAGGTGCTGATCCTCGACTTCCAGGAGTTGGCCCCGCGCTGCCGCCGGGCGCTGGTCGAGCAGCTCCGCGAGCACCTCGACGCCGACCGCTGGGCGCTGCCGCGGTCGCGGTTCTCCTCCGCGCTCGCGCTCGGCGACGTGCGGACGGGTGGGCACCGCTTCCTGGTGCTCTTCGGGGGGATGAACGACGCCGAGTTCCAGCAGGCGCGCCGTGAGGGATGGCTCCCCGAGTGGATCCTCCGACGCGGCGACGTGCTGCACTCTCCGTACGATGCGAGCCTCTACGCGCGCGGCACCTCGTGCGTGCCCGCCTTCCTGACCGCCCACAGCCAAGCCTGGGCGAAGACCCGCGAACGGCTGTTCGTGGCGCAGGCAGTCTGCCGGCAGAACTTCGTCGCTACGGCCATCGACGCGCTGCGGGAGCTTGCGAAGGGCATCCGCGGACGGTCGTGGTCGCGGCTGCCGGACACGCCCGCGTGGCTCGACACCCACCAGGGCCACCACTTGGATGGCTGGATCGAGCAGCTCGGGCCCGAGTCGCCCGTGAACATCCTCATGCGCGACTTCGTGGACCGGCACTACGCGACCATCGGCAAGGCGCTGCACCTGAACCTGCAGCGGGGCCACGCCGTGCCCGGCGACACGGCGCGGCGGCTCGACACCATCGCCAGCATGCTGGAGCACGGCCGAGAGTGGTCTGCGGCACAG
>DASYJZ010000109.1:0-5813 GCA_035995965.1 Longimicrobium sp.
GGTGCGCGAGAGCCGCGGCCGCGACATCGCCGCCGCCTGCGGGCAGCTCCGCGCCGAGGCCACCGAGGGGCGCAGACCGGTGCAGATGGGCTCGCTGTAGACCGCAACGGCACGTCTCACGCACGGACGCGGAGAGGAGGGGGCCGACCCACGTTCGTCTCCGTGTCCCGGCGCGAGACCTTCTGCCGGTTCCTTCCCCCGCGTAGATTGTCCGGTCCGCCAGTCCGACCCGGTCCCGCCGATCGCCCGATCCCATCTCCATGACCCGCCGCGTCGTCATCCTCTCGCCCGGGGGGGAGTTCGCCCACCGCCTCCTGGCCCTGCTGGCCGAACGCGGAATCGTGCCGAACGCCCTGGTGCTGTACGTCCCCGGCGTGGCCCGCGAGTGGCGGAAGCTGCGGTCCGCCAGGGGGCGCCTGCTGGCGCTCCCGCTGCTCCCCCTCCGCGCGGCCGGCCGGCGGCTCAGGCTGCGGCTCGACCGGCGGCTCCGCGGGGCCGCGCCGAGGGTGGTCTACACCGGGCCGCTCAACGGCGCCCGCATGGCGAGCGACCTGCGGCGCCTGGACCCCGACGTGCTCGTCCTCGCCCGCTGCGGGCTCCTCGACCCGCGGCTGCTCGCGATCCCCCGGGAGGGCGTGGCCAGCGTCCATCCCGGGCTCCTTCCCTGGATCCGCGGCAACAGCCCGCTCGCCAACTCGCTCCGGTGCGGCGTACCGCTCGGCGGCACCGCCTTCTGGGTCGACGCCGGCATCGACACGGGCGCGCTGATCGAGCGGCGCCTGGTTCCCGTGACGGGGACGGAGACCCTCGACCAGCTCCGCGAGGGGATGTTCCGCCTCTGGGTCGAGATGACCGCCGACCTGGTGGCCGCCGCCGGCGAGGGACGGATCGCGCCGGGGACGGCGCAGGCGGGGCGCTTCCCCCTCTGCCGCACCGTGCCGGACCCCGCCGGGGCGGCGGCGGCGGCGAAGGCGCTCCTCGACCGCTGGAGCGGGCTGTGCGACCCGGAGCGCCTCTCCCTCCCACCCGCCGCCGACGCCGACTTCCTCCCCACCCGGGCCGCGCGATGAGCGGCACCCTGGGGCCCCCGCGCACCTCCGCCACCGTCACCCGCGCGGTGGTGGACGACGGCTCGCTGGTCGTGCGCGCCGACCGCGGGGCGTGGCCCGCGGTGGAGCCGTGGGTTCCCCTGGGGGCGCGGACCGTCCGCGCCGGGAGCGCCGCCGCCTGCATCCGGGTCGAGTCCGCCCCGCCGGCGGACGCGGTCCCCGCCGGCGAGCCGCTGCTGGAGCTGCGCGCGGTGCGGGGGTGGCTGCTGCCGGCGGAGCGGGTCCTCCTCGCCGAGCCGGGCGGGCGCATCGGGGGGATCGTCGACCTCGCCGGCCGCCGCGCGACGGTCGCGATCGCCCCGGGGGAGGATGCCGGGGGCCTGGGAGTAGAGGTCTTCGCCACGCTCACCATCGCGGCCGCGCTGCTCCTCACCCGGCTGGAGCGCGCCCTGGTGCACGCGGCGGCCGTGGTCGCCCCCGGCGGGGGCGCGTGGCTCCTGGCCGGCGGCAGCTTCAGCGGCAAGACCACCACCTGCGTGAACCTGATCCGCGGCGGGTGGGACTACCTGGCCGACGACCACGTGGTGCTGGGTCCCGACGGGACGGGAGGGATCCGGGTGGAGGGGTGGCCGCGGCGGTTCAACCTCGACCACGGCTACCCCGCAGGGGCCTCGCTGGGCGTGCGCTCCCGCGTCGATCCCGGCGGCTTCGGGCCCGGGCGGCGGCGCCCGGCCGCGCCGCTGGCGGGGGTGCTCTTCCCGCGGGTGCAGGCGGAGCTCCCCACTGCGCTCGCGCCCCTGCCCGCGGCGGGCGCCCTCGCCTCCCTGCTGCGGCACGCTCCCTGGCTCCTGGCCGACGCCGGCGCGGCGCGGCCCGTGCTGGGCCTGCTGGAGCGGGCGGCACGCCTCCCCGCCTACGAGCTGCGGCTCGGCCGCGACAGCTACTGCGACGCGGTCGCGTTGCAGTTTGCGCTGGTCGGTGCAATCTGCTCCCCCTGATGGCTCCATCCGAGCGCATGGGGACATCCGTGCGCGCCGGGCGCTTGACCCTCCCCCCGTTTTGCCCTATTGTGCTGTTCCCGGCGATCCGTGGATCGCCCGGTCTTCCGCTGGTTCTCGTCACCGAATCTTCGCCCTCCGACCGAACGCACCCATGACCGAACAGCGCGCTGGTTCCGAGCCCCGCGTGACGATGGTTTCCGGCGACGACTCGCCGAAGCCCCGCAAGCCGTTCGTCGCTCCGACGGTCCAGGACCTCGGGGGGCTGACCACGCTCACCCTGCTGGGCGGAAGCCTGTAGCCGCCCGCGGCGTCAAGGCCCCTCGCCGGGGTGGCGCGCCCCGCGCCGTCCCCTCGTGCTCGCGAGAGCACCCTCGCGTTTCCCCCGGAAGCCCGGGTCGATCTCATGCGCATCCACAGAAACTGCATCGCGCTGCTGCTGCTCGCCGCCGCGGCCTGCGCCGAAGACCCCACCCGCACCTCGACGCCCCCGGTGGAGCCGGGTCCGCCGAAGGCGCCCACGCCGGTGGGCGTGTACGAGATCACGGTCACCGGGATCGGCTCCGGCGACCTGCGCTCGAGCATCTCCTCCCCGCGCCCCGACGGGCCCCGGCCCGTGCTGGCCGTGGCCGGGAGCGGCATCGTGTTCGAGCAGGTGGCCTCGAGCTCGTTCACCGAGGGCGCCCGCGGCCAGGGCGGCCAGCGCTACATCTCGTTCACCTACCGGGTGCGCAACGGCACGCTGACCGCGCTCAACAACCTCACCATGCTGATGGTGAGCCGGTCGGGGACCATCGCCGGCACCCCGCTCTCCAGCCTGAAGCGCTTCGACGGGGTGGCGGCCGACCCGGCCATCGCGCCGCTGATCGTGCCCACGGGCGCGGTGACCATGGGGAGCGACCTGGTGACCATGCAGTCGCCCTACCCCGACGTGATCCAGGTGCTCACCGAGCCCGAGGTGGCCGCCATATCGCCTCCGGGCGACGTGACCGGGATCTTCCCCTACGGCTACGTGGTGCGCAGCGCCGCCTCGACCACCAACCGCACCATCCCGGCGACCGCCGACCCCAACCAGTTCGGCGGCCTGCTCACGCTCTCCTTCCGGCTGCCGCTGCAGGCGAGCTCGGGGCAGGACGTGTTCTCGCTGACCTTCCAGGTGATGGCGGTGGACGACAGCGAGATCCGCCTGACCGAGAGCATCGAGGAGTCCCAGGACACCGGGGCCGTGCGGCGCCTGCACGACCGCGCCACCGCCCTGGGCGCCACCACCGTGACCGTGCTGAACGGCAGCCCGGCGGTCGACGCCGCGGTTCCCGACTACCCCGGGCAGCGCCAGATCTGCTCGCCCCGCACCGCCGGCCCCGCGGGTTCCCCGGTGACCACCATCGTCTCGCCGGGCGCGTACTCGGACCTGATGATCCTGCGGCCCGGCGAGACCCTGGATGCCTGCACCGCCTACTTCCGCTCCGGCAGCCCCGGGCGGCCGGCGACCAACGTCCCCTTCACGGTGACGGTGAAGGCGGTGGACCGCTACGGCAACGTGAAGACGGCGCAGGTCGATACGGTGCACATGGACCAGCTCACGGGACCCCCGTACGTGGCCGGCGCCTCGGCGGCGCTGGTGTCGGGGAGTGCCAACCAGGTGATGACCTACTCCGACTACGGGGTCAGCCAGCTGCTGGCGGTCGGCAAGCGGCTCAAGGGCGACTACCCGATCACCGTGGCCGGGGTCACCCGCATCTGGACCGCGGGCGCGGCCACGACCGACTGGCCGACCAACCTCAACTGGAGCCCGGCCGCGGTGCCGATGGCGCAGGACTCGGTGTACATCCCCGCGAGCGCGGCGCTCTTCCCGCTGCTCACCCTGAACGTGCAGGTGGAGGGGGTCACGGTGGAAGAGGTCGCCACGCTCAACCTGGGCGCCTTCAACCTCACGGCCACGGCCAACGTGACCGCCGGGAACAGCGGCGGGATCACCAACACCAGCGGCCAGCTCATCCTGGCGGGCACCGGCAAGACCGTGCAGGGACGCGTCCCGCGGCTGCGGGTGACCGGCACCTACTCGCTCACGGGGAACGTGACCGCGCGCGCCCCGATCCAGGTGGACGCGGGCCGCCTCACCGCCAGCGCCTTCCGGCTCCAGGCCGACGCGAACTGAGCCTTCAGGCGGCGGCGCACCGGCGCGCCGCCGCGGCCCCCTTCGCGGGGTCCGCCAGTCGCATGCTTTACGAGGGGGGCGCCGAGCGGCGCCCCCCTCGCCGTGTATGCCCCACCTTTGCCTTCCCCCCATCCAAACCCGGACGGATCACCAAACAGAATGGTTCACACAGAGGGAGCAGAGGGACCAGAGGAACCAGCCGCAGTTCTCTGGTTCCTCTGGTCCCTCTGCGTGAGACTTCTTTCCAGTGTCTCCAGGAATGTACAATCGTTTGGCCGAACTGGTATGGCGGGAGACCTGATACGAGAACCCGGAACAGATTCGTCTCACTCCGGCGAGACGCGGAGACGCGGAGGGAGGCATCCGGCCTCTCCGCGGCTCCGCGTCTGTTCGTGAGGCGCTTTTACCGGGCACGGCGGCGTGAACCTTGCCGCCATGCGTGTCCCGGAGCCGCGCACGTCTCCCCCCACGGCGAGCCGCTCCGCCTGCTTCCGCGCCGAGAACCCGCCCCGCACAGGGCGTCTCGAAGGCGCAGGAGCAGAACGCCAGGCGCGCCGAGCGGCTTCGCAGGCCGGAAGAGTTTGCCGACTCGCGCCGGTGACCCCCCCTCCGCCACGGGCGTGCGACTCCCGTGGACGGTCCACGGACACACGCACCGGGCAAACGACCATGAGACCCATCACCGGGGCAGCGATCCTCGCCCTCCTCGCGGCGGCGCTCCCCGCCCCCGCGGCCGCCCAGTCCGACATCCTGCTGCGCCTGCGCTCCGGCTCGCCGCTCGGCGACCGCTTCAGCGTGGACAGCGCCAGCGGCCTCGTAGCCAGGGGGGTGCTGGGGATCGGCATCATCCCCTTCACCGGCGCCGGCGAGCGGCTGATGTGGCACCCGTACAAGGCGGCCTTCCGCGCGGGCTCCATCGGCTCCGCCGGCACGCAGTGGGACGACCCGAACGTGGGCTTCTACACCTGGGCCGGCGGCTACAACCCCATCGCCCTGGGGCTCTCCTCCTTCGCCATGGGCTACCAGAGCACCGCGCTGGGGAGCTACAGCAACGCGCTGGGCTACACCGCCAACGCCGACGGCACCGGCGCCGTGGCCATCGGCTACCGCACCACCGCCGACGCCGACTACTCGGTGGCAATCGGGCAGCGCGCCAGCACCAACGGGCACGCCGGGGCCATCGTGCTCTCCGACGGCTCCACCACCGACAGCACCCAGGCCAGCGCCAACAACCAGTTCACCGTGCGCTCGGCGGGCGGCGTGCGCCTCTTCACCAACGCCACCATGACGGTGGGGGTGCAGGTGGCCGCCGGCGGCAGTTCCTGGGTCGTGATCTCCGACCGCAACCGCAAGGAGGGCTTCCTGGCGGTGGACGGCGAGGACGTGCTGGCGCGGCTCCGCTTCGTGCCGGTGACCACCTGGCGCTACCGCGACGAGGTCGACCGCTCCACCCTGCACATCGGGCCCATGGCGCAGGACTGGCACCGCGCCTTCGGCTTCACCAGCGACGAGCACACCATCAACATGAGCGACTTCGACGGCGTCAACCTCGCCGCCATCAAGGCGCTGGAGGCGCGCACCGCCGCGCTGCAGGCGGAGAACGCCGAG
>DASYJZ010000110.1:0-4614 GCA_035995965.1 Longimicrobium sp.
CCTGCGAGCCGCTCGACCCGGCAACGGGCCGCCCGGTTTCCCTGATCCTGAGCGCCACCATCCCCGAACGCCGCCGAAAGCCGGAATAAACTCCAGGCTCCCCCCCGAGACGTCATCCTGCGGGCGGCCGCGCATCCCTGACCCTCGCGACGAGCTCCTGCAGGATGCGCAGCGCCAGGTCGATGGTGCGGCGGTGGGTGCGGAAGGCGAGCGCCGCCATCCGCAGCGTGAACCGGTCGCCCAGCAGCGTCGAGGAGAGGAAGACGCGCCCGTCGCGGCGCACCCCCTCCACGATCGCCTGGTTGACGCGGTTCGCCTCCTCCAGCCCCGCTCCGGGCGGGTTCCAGCGGAAGGTGACGATGGACAGGTCCGGCGCGGGTCCCACCTCGAAGCCGAGCGCCCCCACCTCGCGGCGAAAGTAGCGCGCCAGCAGCAGCTTCTCGTCCAGCGCGGCGGCGAAGGGCGCGGTGCCGAGCAGCACCAGCGGCAGCCACATCCGCAGCGCGCGGAAGTGCTTCGACAGCTCCGGCGACAGGTCCGCGGGCGACATCTCCTCGTCGTCGCCCGCCGCGTCCTGCATGTAGTTGCCGGTGTAGCCGTGGGTGGCGGCGAGGCGCGCGCCGTCGCGGACGATCACCATCCCCGAGCCGTACGGCAGGAACAGGCCCTTGTGCGG
This sequence comes from Longimicrobium sp., assembly GCA_035995965.1. Taxonomy (GTDB): domain Bacteria; phylum Gemmatimonadota; class Gemmatimonadetes; order Longimicrobiales; family Longimicrobiaceae; genus Longimicrobium. The sequence continues at coordinate 677 of DASYJZ010000110.1, forward strand.
GTCCAGCACCACCGAGTCGGACAGCTCGATCCCCTTCAGCGCGCGCCGTCCGTGCGCGGTGAGCAGGAAGAAGCCGCCGTACGCCGCGTCCACGTGGTACCAGCACCCCTCGCGGTGCGCGACCGCGCCGATCTCGTCGAGCGGATCGACCGCGCCGGTGTCGGTGGTGCCGGCGGCGGCGAGCACCAGCCACGGCCGGAGTCCCCGCGCGCGGTCGGCGGCGATCGCCTCCGCCAGCGCGTCGGGGCGCATCCGCCACCCGTCGTCCATCGCCACCTGCCGCACCTGCGCCTCGCCCAGCCCGGCGATGTGGAGCGCCTTCTCGATGCAGTGGTGCGCCTGCGAGGTGAGGTAGACCGCGGCTCGCGCGAACTCCGCCGCCTTCAGCCCGTGCGCGTCGCGCGCGGCGGCGACGGCGGCCAGCGTGGCCAGGCTGCCGCCCGAGGACAGGTGCCCGGCCGCGCCCGCGGGGTAGCCCACCAGCTCCGCCGCCCAGCGCACCAGCAGGTTCTCCATGCGCACCGGGCCGGGGCCGGTGAAGAAGATCCCCGCGTACTTGTTGGTGACGGCCGCCAAATAGTCGCCCAGCGCCGCGTGGTAGATCCCGCCGCCGGGGATGTATGCCAGGTGTCCGGGCGACGCCGGGTTGCCTCCCGGCCGCACCACCTCGCGCTCCAGTAGCTCGATCGCGGCGTCCAGGTCCATCCCGTGCTCGCCGATCGGCGCGTCGAGCAGCCCCAGCGCCGGGTTCTCCGTCTCCTCGTAGGCCTTCAGCGTGTCGATCTGCCGCAGGAAGCGGTCGGACGAGGCCACCACCGCGTCGCGCAGGCGCCGGCGCGCGCCGGCGCCCGGCTCCAGCGGCCGCGAGGCGCGCTCCAGCTCTTCCAGGCGGCGGATCAGCTCCGCGTCTCCATCCACCGTATCCGTCCCCTCGTCCAGCGGAATCTCGGTCATCTGCGTCGCGTTCATGCGGCCACGGTGGGCCGGTAGGCGCCGGGCGTAAGCCGCGCGGCGATGGAAACGCAGCCGTTCACCTGCGAGGCGCGGAGCTGCACCAGCAGCAGCAGCGGGCGTTCCAGCGCGCACGCTCCAAGGTACGCATCCAGCCCGTCCATCGCCTCATACACGCCCGGAGCGGCCTTCGCGGAGGGGATTCTCGTCTTCATCGGGATCACGGGGACAAGGGGCCGAAAGGGATTCGGCGCTCACGGCCACGGCAGAAAATAGACGGGCGATGGTTCCATCGACAGCGCCAAATCAGGCGGCTATGATGGATCCATTCACCCGGCCCCGCTGCCCGGCGGTGAAGGCCGACCCTGCTGATTCCCGATGCCACGCACCCCCGCCGCCGCCGACCGGCTCGTGGTGGATCGATCCAGATTCGCCGCGTCCGCTGCACCGCCAGGTGTACGACGGGCTGCGCGGCGCGATCGTGGACGGGCGGCTCGCCGCGGGAGCGAGGATCCAGGGGGGAGCCGTGCCGCACGCCGATTACGACCTGATCGAGCAGCAGAAGGCGTACTACCGCGTTCGCGCGGGGGAGTACGACGAGTGGTTCCTGCGGCAGGGGCGGTACGACCACGGCCCCGAGTTCCGCGCGCGCTGGGAGCGCGAGGTCGACGAGGTGCGGAGCGCGCTGGAGCGCTTCCGCCCCGCCGGGCGCGTGCTGGAGCTGGCGTGCGGCACCGGCTGGTGGACGGAGCAGCTCGTCCGCTGGGCCGACGAGCTCACGGCCGTCGATGCCTCGGACGAGGTGCTGGCGCTCAACGCCGAACGGGTGCGGAGCTCGCGCGTCACCCGCGTGCAGGCGGACCTCTTCGCGTGGACGCCGGACGGCGGGTACGACGTGGTGTTCTTCAGCTTCTGGCTGTCACACGTGCCGCCGGCGCGCTTCGAGGCGTTCTGGGCGATGGTGCGCGGCGCGCTGAACCCCGGCGGCCGCGTGTTCTTCGTCGACTCGCTACGCACCGAGCTCTCCACCGCGTCCGACCACGTCCTCCCCGATGAGGGCGACATCATCGCCGAGCGCAAGCTGAACGACGGCAGCCGCTACAGCATCTTCAAGGTCTTCTACGATCCCGCCCAACTCCAGACGCGTCTCGAGGCGCTCGGCTGGCGCGCGTCGGTGACGTCAACCGACAGCTTCTTCCTGTATGGCGAGCTTTCGCGTGCCTGAACTCCTGAAAAGCATCTCACGCAGAGCCGCAGAGCCGCAGGGGGCCGCCGTGGCTTTCTCTGCGGCTCCGCGGCCGGAGTTCGTTGCGCACCGTCGACCGCGGCGCCCTCGAATCCCTCCCGCACGCGGATGGTTGCTGCCCGCGCCCACGCCCGAGGCGTAGTCCGCGAAGGCGGACTTCGTGCCGTTCCAGCGGCGGGTCTCCAACCCGTCGCCAACCCTCCGGAGCGATCCGCAATCCGCTTTTAGCCGCGGCGCCCCCTCGCGCGGTGGCCGATCAGTGTATCGGCGGCGTCGGCGGGATGAAGCCCGAGGTGTCGCGCGGAGCCGGGATCGCCGGGTCGTTCGGGTTGGACGCGAGCGGGTTTCCGCCGCCCCCGCCGCTGCACGCCGCCGCCGACCCCAGCAGCGCCACGCTCGCCGCCACCATCGTCAAGGATCGCCTGATGCTCATCGCCTCCTCCGGGTTTAGAGGTGGGTGGAGGACGATTGCATCTTGCGTGCCTGTAATGAGTTAGCTGATGAACGGATGATGGAGGAAGGCCCGCCCCCCCGGAAGAGGAGGGCGGGCCTTCCGCTACCCGGCCGCCGGCTGGATCAGCCGCGCGGCCGCGCCGTCTCCGCAGGTGCGCCATCCGCCGAGCACATCGCGCCGCCGCCGTGCATCTCCGCGTGCATCTTCGCCATGCCGGCCGAATCGTGCGCGGCGCCGTCGTGCGGCGCGTGCATCGCGGACATGTCGTGGCCCTCGCCGCCGTGGTGCGCGGCGTGGAGGCTGTCGAGCTTCGCCCGCTGCGGCGCGGTGAGCACCGCCATCGCCTGCCGGTGCGCGGACTCCATCGCCTCCATCATCTGGCCGTGCAGGGCGGCGTGCGTCTGCGCGTTCGGCCCACCCGCGGCGCGCACCTGCGCGCAGTGGGTGCGCATCGCCGCCGCCAGCCCGGTGTGGATCGCCGCCATCCGCTCCGCCTGCGCGGAGGTCAGCCCGAGCTCGCGGTGGTGCTCCATCATCGCGGCGTGGTGATCCTGCTCCTGCGCGTGCGCCGGCGCGGCCGCCATCCCGAGCCCCAGCAGCAGCGCCAGGGCACGAAGTATCGTTCTCATCTTCCGAATCTCCAGTCCAGTGGGTCGATGGGCTCGCCGCGCACTCGTTGCCCGGCGGAGTCCCGAATCGTCTACGAAGGAACCGGAAGCAGGCGCGGAGGACGGAAGAAGGCATCTGAGAGAAGACGATCGTGCACGCCGGCGGCGGGCGGGTACGCGTCCGTCGCGGCCAGCATGCGCGGAAGGGCGAGGTCGAGCGTCGCCGCGTCCGCCGTGGCGGTGCAGCCTCCGCCGCTCATCGCCAGCACCGGGCACTCCGGCTGCTGCGCGCCAGGCGCGGGAGCGGCCGGCCGGTGCGCCGGCGCAGGATGGTGCATCCCGCCGTGCATCGCGTGGCGGGCCGGGTCGTGGGATGGTTGCGCGTTGGCCGCAGCGGGGCGGGTGCACGCAGCCATCCACCCGCCGCCGGTCGTGGAGACCAGCAGGAGGAAGAGGGTGATCGCGCGGACGGCGGGAGAGATGCGGACCATGTACGGAAGCTACGCGTCCGCCGCCGAGGTGGGAAGCGGGAAAATCTCCTCCGAATCGTCTTCTAATACGGAGCTCATATCAGAGGATGTCTGCGTGGTTCGCGAAGGATGTCGCAGCCTCGGCTACAGATCCTTCGGTCGCTGTTACGAAGCACACGAAGCCGCAGAGATGCCAGGTGCGCCCTCTG
>DASYJZ010000111.1:0-3520 GCA_035995965.1 Longimicrobium sp.
CAGCAGCCCGCCGAACGGCGCCATCCCCATGAACGCCATGCTGTAGAAGCTCATCACCCGCCCGCGCATCTCGTCGCTCACCACCGTCTGGATGATGGTGTTGCTCGATGCCATCTGCACCATCATCCCGAACCCCACCACCACCAGGCACGCCGCCGAGAGCCACGCCACGCGGGAGAACGAGAACGCCACCAGCCCCGCGCCGAACATCCCCGCCGTCACCACGATCACCCGCCCCAGCCCCAGCACCGTGGTCCGCCGCGCCAGGTACAGCGCGCCGCAGAGGGCCCCGACCCCCGACGCGCCCATCATCACCCCCAGCAGCGCCGGCCCGCCGCGCAGCACGGTGCTCGCGATCACCGGCATCAGCACCGTGTACGGCATCCCCATCAGGCTCACCAGTGCCAGCAGGAGGAGGATGGAGCGCACCGGCGCGAACCCGGTGACGTAGCGCCACCCCTCCGCCAGCTGGCGCACCCCGCCGCCGCACTGCCGTAGCCGTCCGGCGGCGGGCTTCACCCGCATCATCAGCAGCGACGCGATCACGGCCACGTAGCTGGCGCCGTCGATGAAGAAGCACCACCCCTCGCCCACCGCCGCGATCAGCACCCCGCCGATGGATGGGCCCAGCAGCCGCGCGCCGTTCACCAGCGACGAGTTGAGGGCGATGGCGTTGCCCAGGTCCTCGCGCCGGTCCACCATCTCCACCAGGAACGCCTGCCGCGAGGGCATGTCGAAGGCGTTCACCAGCCCCTGGAAGAGCGACAGCGCGATCACCTCGGGCACGGTGATCACGCCGGCCAGCGCCAGCCCCGCCATGGCGAAGGACTGCAGCATGGCCAGCACCTGCGTCCACACCAGCAGCCGGTGCCGGTTGACGCGGTCCACCAGCACCCCGGCGAAGGGCGCCAGCACGAAGGTGGGGATCTGCCCGGCGAAGCTGACGACCCCCAGCAGCAGCGCCGAGCCGGTGAGGCGGTAGACGAGCCAGCTGGTGGCGATGCGCGTCATCCACGTGCCCACCAGCGAGACGCCCTGGCCGCAGAAGTACAGCCGGTAGTTGCGCGAGGCCAGCGCGCGCAGCATCCGCCGGGGCGACGCGGCGGGCGCCGGCTCGGGCGCGGCCTGCAGCGTGGGGTTGTCGTCGTCCGCCAAGGGGAGCGGCGGATCGAGCGGCGGCGTGTCGGGCGCGCGTGGCGTCGGGTCCATGCGGCGGCGCGCCTTCAATTCCCGTGCGCACCGGCCGCCTGACGGGCGCGCGACCGCATCATTTCGAATCCGGCTGAAGACTGTGTGCACGCGAAACTGCCTGCTCTGACTCGGGGTCAACGGGGTCGACGTTCAACCGCTGACTCCGTCGACCCCGTGTGAGACCCATGCTTTTTGAGGATTCGGTATCAGGGTCATTGCGCTTCCGACGCCAGCGGCATTTCTTCCGCGCATCCTCGCTCCGCCACTCTGACTCCCGCCCGTCCCACGCCGATGCCGACCCTCGATCCGACTCCCCGACCGAGCGCCCCTGCCGCGGATACAGGACACCTCGCCGCCGTGCTCGCCGGCTTCCTGGGGTGGATGCTGGACGCGTTCGACTTCTTCCTGGTGGTGATGTGCCTCACCACCATCGCGAAGGAGTTCGGGCGGACGGACAAGGCGGTGGCGTTCGCCATCACGCTGACGCTCATGTTCCGGCCGGTGGGCGCGCTGATCTTCGGGCTGCTGGCGGACCGCTACGGCCGGCGGAAGCCGCTGATGATCAACCTGGTGTTCTACTCGCTCCTGTCGGTGCTCACCGGGCTGGCGCCGTCGTTCGGCTGGTTCCTGGTGTGCCGCGCGCTCTTCGGCATCGGGATGGGCGGCGAGTGGGGCGTGGGCGCGTCACTGGCCATGGAGAAGGCGCCCCGGCGGCTGCGCGGTCTCCTCTCCGGGCTGCTGCAGGAGGGGTACGCGATGGGGTACCTGCTGGCGGCGCTCGCCTACTTCGTGGTGTTCCCGCGCTGGGGGTGGCGGCCGCTGTTCTTCATCGGCGGGCTGCCGGCGCTGCTCGCGGTGTTCGTGCGCTACCGGGTGAAGGAGAGCGAGGTGTGGGAGCGCACGCGCCACGACACCTGGGGCGAGCTGGGGAAGGCGATCGGGAGCAAGTGGAAGCTCTTCCTCTACCTCACGCTGATGATGGCGGGGATGAACTTCGCCAGCCACGGCACGCAGGACATGTATCCCACCTTCCTGCAGCGCGACTGGGGCTTCACGCCGCAGAAGCGCGCGGCGCTCACCGCGCTGTCGATGGTGGGGGCGATCGTGGGCGGGCTGGCGGTGGGGTGGCTCTCGGACCGGATCGGGCGGCGGCGGGCGATCGTGGGGGCGCTGGCCGGCGCGCTGTGCGTGGTGCCGCTCTGGGCGTTCGCGCCGTCGCTGGGGCTGCTGGTGCTGGGCGCGTTCCTGATGCAGCTCATGATCCAGGGCGCCTGGGGCGTGATCCCCGCGCACCTCACCGAGCTCTCGCCGGACTCCGTGCGCGGCTTCCTCCCCGGCTTCGCCTACCAGTGCGGCGTGCTGGTGGCGAGCTCGGTGGGCTACCTGGAAGCCGTCTTCGCCAGCGGCTCCAGCTACGCCGTGAGCATGGCGATGATGGCCTCCACCGTCTTCATCTTCGCCGCCGTCGTCGTCTCCCTCGGCCGCGAGAGGCGGGGCGTCGAGTTCGGCGCGATCCCGGCGTTCGTGCCGGAGTAGAACCGGGAGTTGCGGACGTGAGCTGCGGACGCACGAAGGGCGGGCTCCGGGCTCCAGAATCCACCCTTTCGGGCTGCCGTCCTCCCGGACGACCTGGAGTAGTCCCGCGCACGCCCGCCCCTCAGATGCAGCCTCAAAGATCCTGCGTCTCCGGCAGATGTCAACGGCCTTCCGAAGCGCTCCCGAAAGGCCGCCTCACCGGACGTCGGACGAGTTTCCCCCCGCCGCGGGGCGCTTCGGAACGGGCGAGCCCCGGACCAGCAGCACGGGGATCATCGACCGGTGCCGCACCTCGTTCGCCACGCTCCCGTACAGCAGGTCGGAGATGAAGCGGTGCCCGTGCGTGGACATGGCGATCAGGTCGCACTGCTCGCGCTCGGCGATCTGCACGATCTCCTGCGACGGGTCGCCGCCGGCGAGGACGGCGTCGACCTCGATCCCCTCGTCCGCCAGCCGCGCCGCCACGCTCTCCAAGTAGCCCCGGTCGCGCTCCATCTCCTCGCTCTCGCGCAGGTTGAGCTGGTGGAAGGTGCGCGCCACCCACCCGTCGGCCACGTGCACCAGCAGCACCGCCGCGCCGCACGAGTGCGCCATGGAGGTCACGTGGAGCAGGATCGCCTCGTCGTAGGCGGAGTTCTCGAGGGGGACCAGGATGCGTTTGTACATGCGCGTCACCCCATCCATCCGCTGAACGTCTGCACCAGCAGCCAGACGTTCAGGCTCGCGATGAGCACCGCCACCGAGTAGGCGAGGCCCTTCAGCCACCACGGGTTCACGAACTCGCCCATCTTCA
>DASYJZ010000112.1:0-9545 GCA_035995965.1 Longimicrobium sp.
GCTAAGTGCTAAGTGCTAAGTGCTAAGTGCTAAGTGCTAAGTGCTAAGTGCTGGGGATGCGCGGTGTTGCGCTCTCTCCAGCTCGGCGCGCCTCTCCTCAGCGCCCTCTCCGGCTCGCCTAGGCTCGCCACCTCTCCCGTACCGGGAGAGGGAGATTCGCCGGCGCCGGCGCGGACCCCACCGGGCGCGTCGGGGCTGTCTCGCTAAACCGCTCGCAGGCTTCGAGTTGGCCTCGGCCACCCACCCTCTCCCGGTACGGGAGAGGGTTTGCGCTGTAAGGCGCAGGGAGAGGGCGCCGCTGGCCCGCGCCTACCCCGCCCCCACGCGCTTCATGCTCCGCAGCGACTGCAGCCGCACCTGTCCCGCGCGCTGCCGCTCCGCCCGGCCGTCTCCCGGGCCGTCCGCGCCGCCGGCGGCCTCGGCAGAGGGGCCGGCGCCCACCAGGTGGGCGGCCTGCGCGCGGACGGTGGGGTAGCGGAAGAGGTCGACGGCGGTGTCGCGGCTCCCCAGCTCATCGGCCAGGCGCCCCGCCAGCCGGATCAGCAGCAGCGAGTTGCCGCCCAGGTCGAAGAAGTTGTCTTCCGGCCCCACCTCGCCCGCGCCCAGCACCTCGCGCCAGATCGCCGCGACGCGGTACTCCGCACTGGAGAGCGGCGCGGCTGGCGCACGCGTCGCCTCCGACACTCCGGGGGCGGGGAGCGCGGCGCGGTCCACCTTGCCGCTGGGAGAGAGCGGGAGCGCGTCGAGCGTGACGAAGGCGGAGGGGACCATGTACGCCGGCAGCTCGTGCCGGAGCGCGTCACGCCATGCGTCACGCAGGGCCTCGGATGACGCAGGCGCTGGGGAATCCAACCTCTCCCGGTACGGGAGAGGTGGCGAGCCTAAGCGAGCCGGAGAGGGCGCTGACTCGCGGCGCGGATCCAGGGTGGGGAGTGCGACGCCGGCCTCAGGGACCACGTACGCGACCAGCCGCACGTCGCCGGACACGGCCTCGCGCGCGTCGAGCACGGCCTCGCGCACGCCGGGGAGGCGGCGCAGCAGGCTCTCGATCTCGCCGAGCTCCACGCGGAAGCCGCGCACCTTCACCTGGTCGTCGGCGCGGCCGAGGAACTCGAGCGTGCCGTCGTCGCGCCAGAGGGCGCGGTCGCCCGTGGCGTAGAGGCGCGCGCCGGGCTCGCGGCCGAACGGATCGGGGACGAAGCGCTCCGCCGTCGCCCCGGGCCGTCCCAGGTAGCCGCGCGCCACCCCCGATCCACCGACGAACAGCTCGCCGGGAACGCCGGGGGGAAGCGGGCGCAGGCCGCCGTCCAGCACGCGGACGCGCACGTTCGCCAACGGCCGGCCGATCGGCACGGACTCGCCGTCGCCGTCGACCTCGTGCAGCGTCGCGGCGACGGTCGTCTCCGTCGGCCCGTAGCTGTTGAGCAGGCGGACGGCGCCGCCCATCGCCCGGCGCCACGCCGCCACCCGCTCCGGCAGCGCGCGATCCCCGCCGACGATCATCACCCGCAGCGCCGGCGGTGCCTCGATCGGCGCGCGCTCCAGCGCCCCGGCGAGCTCGTGCCAGTACGCCGTCGGCAGGCTGGCGATGGTCAGGCGCCGGTCCCGGCAGGCGCGCCAGAACGCGTCCGGCGAGGCGAGCATCGCATCGTCGCGCAGGACCATGGCGGCGCCGCAGGCCAGCGGCGCGAACAGCTCCTCCACGCTGGCGTCGAACGAGAGCGGCGCGAACTGCAGGAAACGGTCGGCCCCCGTCATCGCGTACGCCTCGCGCGCCGCGTCCACGTACGCCGACAGCGCGCGGTGCGACACCATCACCCCCTTCGGCCGCCCCGTGGAGCCGGAGGTGTAGATGACGTAGGCCAGGTCCCGCGGGTCGGCAGCATCCTCCAGCGCCTCCGCGGACTCGCCCGCCGCCGCCTCCATCTCCGCCGCCAGCGCCAGCACCCGTCCGCCGAAGCCCTCCGGCGCGCCGCCGCCAGTGCCGTCGAGCAGGATCGGCGCGCCGCTGTCCGCCAGCATGTAGCCCTGCCGCTCGGCGGGGTACGCGGGGTCTAGCGGGAGGTACGCGCCGCCGGCCTTCAGCACCGCGAGCAGCGCCGCCACCGTCTCCGGACTGCGCTCCGCGCGCACGCCGACGAGCACGCCGGGGCGCACTCCCGCCGCGCGCAGCCGCCGTGCGAGCCGGTTCGCGCGCGCGTCCAGCTCGGCGTACGTCCAGGCGCCGGCGACTCCATCGATGGCGACCGCGTCCGGCGTCCGCCGGGCCTGGGCGGCGACGCGGGCGTGGATCGTCGCCGGGGGGGAGGCGAGCGCGGGGCCTTCCCACAGCGCCAGCGCGCGCGCCGTCTCCTCCGCGTCCATCAGCGGCAGCGCGGAGAGGCGGGCGCCGGGGGTGGCGCAGGCGGTACGGAGCAGCGTGCGATAGTGCGCCACCATCCGCCGCGCCGTCTCCGCGTCGAAGAGCGTGGCGTCGTACTCCAGCGCGGCGTGCAGCACCCCGCCGCGCGCCCGCAGGCCGAGCGTGAGGTCGAAGGGCGCGTGGCCCCCGTCGACCTCGACCCCCTCCGCCTCGAGACCAGGGAGCGACAGGCCGGAGTCGGGCGTGTTCTGGAGGATGAACATCGCCTGGAAGACGGGGGTGTGCGCCGCGGACCGCGGCACCTTCAGCTCGTCCACCAGCCGCTCGAAGGGCATCTCCTGGTGCGCGAAGGCGTCCAGCACCGTCTCGCGGACGCGGCCGAGCAGCGCGCGGAAGGTCGGGTCGCCGCGGAGGTCGCCGCGCAGCGCCAGCGTGTTCACGAAGCAGCCGACCACGCCGCGCGTCTCCGGCCGCGTGCGGTTGGCGATCGGCGTCCCCACGATCACGTCGTTCTGTCCCGAGTACGCGGCGAGCAGCGCCTGGAAGGCGGCCAGCAGCACCATGAACGGCGTGGCGCCCTCCGCCCGCGCCAGCGCGTCGACGGCGTCGGCGAGATCATTCGGTAGATGGAACCGCTCCATCCCCCCGCGACCGGACTGCACCGGCGGACGCGGCCGGTCGGTCGGCAGTTCCAGGAGCGCGGGGGCGCCGGCGAGCGCCTGCCGCCAGTAGGCCAGCTCACGCTCCAGCGCGGCGCCGGAGAGCCGCTCGCGCTGCCACTCGGCGTAGTCGGCGTACTGCAGCTCCGGATCGGCCAGCGGCGACGGCAGCCCCCGCGCGAATGCGCCGTACAGCGCCGACAGCTCGCCCAGCAGCACGCCGTTCGACCAGCCGTCGGTGATCACGTGGTGCAGGTGGACGAGGAGCACGTGGTCGCGCGCCTCCAGCCGGTAGAGCCGCGCCCGCGCCAGCGGTCCGCGCTCCAGGTCGAACGGGCGCGCCGACTCGGCGCGCAGCATCCGCCGCACCTCCGCCTCGCGCTCGTGCTCGGGCACGTCCGAGAGGTCGGCGATGCGCAGCGGCAGGCCGGCGTCCGGCGCGATCACCTGCATCGCCTCGCCGTCCACGAGCTGGATGACGGTGTGCAGCGATTCGTGCCGGGCCGAGAGGGCGTCGAGCGCGCGCCGCAGCGCATCCCCGTCCAGCTCGCCGCGCAGCCGCAGGGCGAGGGGGACGGAGTAGACGGTCTTCCCCGGGTCCATGCGGTCCAGCAGCCACATCCGCTCCTGCGCGAACGACAGCGGGGCGACGGTCGCCTCCACGGTCGCCTCGGCGGCGGCGATCGGGGGGAGGGGGGATGCGCTCATCTCAATCCTCCCCCACTTCCGCCGGCTCGCCGGCCGCGGCGATGCGGACGGCCCGCACCGTGCGCCGGCGCGCCACCAGCCGCGGCTCCTCCACCTGCGGGAGCGCGGCCCGCGCGGCGGCGTCGATCTCGGCGGACAGCGCGGCGAGCGTGGGATGGTCGAAGAGCGCCCGCAGCGGCAGCCCGATGCCGAAGCGCTGCTGCACGCCGCCCCACACCTGCATCGCCAGCAGCGAGTGGCCGCCCAGCGCGAAGAAGTCGTCGTCCGCCCCCACGCGCGCCCGCTTCAGCACCTCCGCCCAGACCTCCGCGAGCGCGGCCTCGGTCGCGGTGCGCGGCGCCACGTAGCCGCGCGCCTCCGCGGCGAAGTCGGGGTCCGGCAGCGCGTTGCGGTCCGTCTTTCCCGACGCGGTGCGGGGGAGGGCGTCCACCGTCACGAAGGCGGCGGGGACCATGTACGCCGGGAGCCGCGCCTTCAGCCACGCGGCGAGCTCCGCCGCGCTCGGTGCCTCCACGGCGGCGGGGACGACCCACGCCGCCAGCCGCCGGTCCGCCGCCGGGCCGCGGGGCGCGACCACGGCGTCGGCCAGCGACGGGTGCGCGCGCAGCACGCTCTCGATCTCGCCGGGCTCCACCCGGAAGCCGCGGACCTTCACCTGGAAGTCGGCGCGCCCCAGGTACTCGATCTCGCCGGTGTCCAGGCGCCGCGCACGGTCGCCGGTGGTGTACATCCGGTCCCCCGGCGCGCCGTACGGGTCGGGGAGGAAGCGTTCGGCGGTGAGGCCGGGGCGCCCGCGGTAGCCGCGCGCCACGCCGCGGCCCGCCAGGTACACCTCGCCCACGACGCCGACGGGCGTGCGCCGCAGCGACGCGTCGAGCACGTACGCGCGCCGGCCGGCCAGCGGCAGCCCGATGGTGACGCGCGCGCCCGGCGCGCAGGCCCCGCCCGTGGCGAAGACGGTGTCTTCGGTCGGCCCGTAGAGGTTGTGCACCTCGCCCACGCCGGCCGCGTAGAGGCCGTCCACCAGCTCGGCCGTCGCCGCCTCGCCGCCCAGGCCGACGCGGCGCAGCGCGGGGAAGCGGCCGGCGGCCAGCAGCTCGCGCGCCGCGCCGGGGACCATCTGCGCGTGGACCAGCGCTGGGTCGGGGGGCAGCTCGGCCAGCGACAGCGCGTTCTCCACCAGCAGCAGGGTGGCGCCGCTCGCCAAGGCGTACTGCACCTCGGCCACGTGCACGTCGAAGGTGGCGGAGGTGGCGCCCAGCACCTTCTCCCCCGCGCCCAGCGGGAAGCGTCCGCGCATCCACGCCGTGTAGGCGCCGACCGACCCGTGCGTGACCATCACCCCCTTGGGCGTGCCGGTGGAGCCGGAGGTGTAGATGACGTAGGCCAGCGTGCGCGGGTCGATCTCGACGCCCGGATCGTCGGTGGATTCCGCGGCGAGCGACGGGTCGCGCGGCGACAGCGCGGCGCACCCGGCCGGCAGGTCGACCGAGGCGAGGACGGCGTCGTCGGCGAAGAGCACGGCGGCGCCGGACTCGCGCAGCAGCGTGGCGATGCGCGCGGGGGGGAAGCGCGGCTCCAGCGGGACGTACGCGCCGCCGGCCTTCAGCACGCCGACCAGCGCGGCGACCAGCTCCGGCGTGCGCTCCAGGCAGAGCGCCACCCGCGCCTCGGGCCCCACGCCGAGCCGGCGCAGGCGGTGCGCGACCTGGTTGGCGCGCGCGTCCAGCCCGGCGTACGTCATCCGCGCGGCGCCGTGCTCCACCGCGACGGCGTGCGGCCGCTCGCGCACCACCGCGGCGAGCTGCGCGGGGAAGGTGGGGACCATCCGCGGCTGCACCGGCCCGCGCTCCCACGCGGCGATGCGGGCGCGCTCCTCTCCCGTCAGCAGCGGCAGCTCGGAGAGGCGGCGCGCGGGGTCGGCGGCGGCGGCGGCGAGGAGCGCCTCGAGCTGCCCCAGCATGCGGCGCACGGTGGCGGGCTCGAACAGGTCGGCGTTGTAGAAGAGGCCGCAGCTGATCCCCTCCGGCCGCTCCATGGCGCCCAGGGAGAGGTCGAACTTGGCGGCGGTGTCTTCCACGTCGGCGCGGCGCACGTCGAGCCCCGGCAGCTCCACCCGGCCGTCCCAGGCGTTTTGCAGGACGAAGAAGGCCTGGAAGACGGGCGAGTGCGACTGGCTGCGCACCGGCTGGAGCTCCTCCACCAGCTTCTCGAAGGGGAGGTCCTGGTGCGCCGACGCCTCCAGCGCCGCATCGCGCACGCGCCCCAGCAGCTCGCCGAACGACGGGTCGCCCGAGACGTCGCCGCGCACTGCCAGCGTGTTCACGAAGAAGCCGATCAGCCGCTCCGTCTCCGCCCGCGTGCGCCCGGCGACCGGGGTTCCGACCACCACGTCGTGCTGCCCGGACCAGCGGGCGAGCAGCGCCTGGTAGGCGGCCAGCAGCACCATGAACGGCGTGGCGCCCTCGCGCTGGGCCAGCGCGCCGAGCGCGTCGGCCAGCTCGCGCGGGAGCAGGGTGCGCTCGCGGTCGGCGCGGTACGTCTGCAGCGGCGGGCGCGGATGGTCCAGCGGCAGCTCCAGCAGCGCGGGCGCGCCGTCCAGCGCGTCGCGCCACCAGGCGAGCTGCGCGTCCAGCGCCTCGCCGGAGAGCGTGGCGCGCTGCCACACCGCGAAGTCGGCGTACTGCACCGGCAGCGGCTCCAGCGGACTCGGCTCCCCGGCCGCGAAGGCGCCGTACAGCGCCCGCAGCTCGCGGAAGAGCACGCCCATGCTCCAGCCGTCGCTCACCGCGTGGTGCATCGCCAGCAGCAGCACGTGGTCGTCGGCGCCGAGCCGCAGCAGCCGCGCGCGGAAGAGCGGTCCGCGCGCAAGGTCGAAGGGCGTGTCCGCGTCCTTCCGCGCGCGGCGCCGCGACTCCCCCTCCGGGTCGGGGGATGCGGACAGGTCCTCGGTCGGGAGATGGAGATCGGCGGGCGGGGCGATCACCTGCACCGCGCCGCCCTCCACGTTCGCGAAGGTGGTGCGCAGCGACTCGTGCCGCCGGACGATCTCGCCCAGCGCGCGCTCCAGCGCCGCCACCTCCAGCGCGCCGCCGATGCGGAGCGCGACCGGCACGTTGTAGAGGGTGCTCCCCGGCTCCAGCCGGTCCAGGAACCAGAGCCGCCTCTGCGCGAACGAGAGCGGGAGCGGACGGTCGCGTGGGACGGGGCGGATGGCGTCGGTCGCGGGGGAGAGGCCGCGCGACGCGTCCAGGTGCGCGGCCATGCGCGCCACCGTGGGCGCCTCGAACACGGTGCGCAGCGGCAGCTCGACGCCGAACGCCCCGCGGATGCGCGACGCGAGCTGCGCCGCCCGCAGCGAATGCCCGCCCAGCGCGAAGAAGTCGTCGTGCACGCCCACCGTCTCCGCGCCCAGCACGCCGCTCCAGAGCGCCGCCAGCGTCTCCTCCGTCGCCGTCCGCGGGGCGACGAAGGCTTCGTCGCCGGCGGGCCCGGGGGCGGGGAGGGCGGCGCGGTCGAGCTTGCCGTGGGGGGTGAGCGGGAGCGCGTCCAGCCGCACCACGGCCGCGGGGAGGAGGTGGTCCGGCAGCCGCGCCGCCGCGAAGGCGCGCACCTCCTCCGCGTCGGCCGATTCGTCCGCGACGAGGTAGGCGACGAGCCGCTTCTCCCCCGGCGCGTCCGTGCGGACGACGACCGCGGCGTCGCGGACGGCGGGGTGTGCGCGCAGCACGGCCTCCACCTCGCCGGGCTCCACGCGGAAGCCGCGGATCTTCACCTGCTGGTCGATGCGGCCCAGGAACTCGAGGACCCCGGTGCGCGAGTGCGGGAGTGCGTGAGTGCGTTCGGATTCGTGCGGCCCCCGCGCACGTCCGCACCCCCGCACGTCCGCGCTTTCCCTCCAGCGCACCAGGTCGCCCGTGCGGTACAGCCGCTCGCCGGGGCGGAAGGGGCTGGGGACGAACTTCTCCGCCGTCAGCCCGGGGCGGTTCACGTAGCCCAGGGCGAGCCCGGCGCCGCAGGCGTAGAGCTCGCCGGGAACGCCGACCGGCACCGGCTCCATCCGCCCGTCGAGCACGTAGACGCGCGTGTTCGCGATGGGATGGCCGATGGGAACGGTGGCGCCCTCCGGCAGCGCACCGACGTCGTGGCAGGTGGTGAGGCTGGTGTTCTCGGTGGGGCCGTAGCCGTTGCTGAGCGCCGTTCCCGGCAGCTCCGCCAGCACCCGGCGCGCCCGCTCGGGCGAGACCACGTCTCCGCCCGCGAACAGGTGCCGCACGCCGCGCAGGCACTCGATGCGCTCGTCCACCAGCAGGTGGAAGAGCCCCGCGGTGATCCAGAGCACGGTCACGCCGTACGCCCGGACCGCCGCCTCGATCCCCTCGACCGACGGCTTTTCCTCGGGATGGGGCGCCACGCGCGCGCCGTTCAGCAGCGCCCCCCAGATCTCCAGGGTCGCCGCGTCGAACGAGGCCGACGACAGCTGCAGGAAGACGTCGTCCGGCCGCACCTCGACCAGCTCCGTCTCGCGCACCAGCCGCACCACGGCGCGGTGCGGCACCTCGATCCCCTTCGGCGTTCCCGTCGACCCGGAGGTGTACATCACGTAGGCGGGCGACTCCGCGTCCGTCCCCGCCTCGACCGGCTCGGGAGACTGGGCGGAGATGGCGTCGTCGTCGCGGTCCAGCAGCACCGTGCGCGCGGCGTGCGCCGGGAGCCGGTCCGCCAGCCGCGCGTCCGTCACCACGACGGCCACGGCGGTGTCGCCGAGCATGAAGGCCAGCCGCTGCGCCGGGTACGCGGGGTCGAGCGGCACGTACGCGCCCCCGGCCTTCAGCACCGCCAGCGTGGCCACGATCAGCTCCGGCGAGCGCTCCAGGCAGAGCGCGGCGCGCGTCCCCGGCTCCACCCCGGCGCGGCGGAGGTGGCGCGCCAGCCGGTTCGCCCGCGCGTCCAGCTCGCCGTACGTCATCCGCCCGCCGTCCCACGCCAGCGCGACGGCGTCCGGCGTGGCCGCGGCCTGACGGGCGAACAATCGGTCGATGGTCTCGCGCGGGAACGCCGTCTCCCGGCCGCTCCACTCCTCCAGCAGCATCCGCCGCTCCTCGGCCGAGAGGATGGGCAGGGTGGAGACGGGCGCGTCGGGAGCGGCGGCGGCGGCGGCGAGGAGCATCCGCAGCTGCTCGAAGAGGCGCGCGGCGGTGTCGCGGTCGAAGAGGTCGGTGGCGTACTCCAGCAGCCCCTCGAGCCCCCCCTCCGTCTCCACCAGCGAGAGCGCCAGGTCGCAGCGCGCGCCGCTGGAGGCCACGGGGATGCGCTCCACCTCCACCCCCTCCAGCCGCGGGCGCAGCTCGCCGGCGTTCTGCAGCGCCAGCATCACCTGGAAGAGCGGGGTCCGGCTCAGCGACCGCTCCGGGCAGACCGCGTCCACCAGCCGCTCGAAGGGCGCGTCCTGGTGCGCCCAGGCGCCGAGCGCGGCCTCGCGCACCCGCGCCAGCAGCGCGCGGAAGCTCGGGTCGCCGGCGAGGTCGGCGCGCACCACCAGCGTGTTCACGAACAGGCCGATCAGCCCCTCCACCTCCGGCCGCGCGCGCCCCGCCGTGGGGGTGCCGATCGCCGGCGCCACCGCGCCCGTCCAGCGGTGCAGGAGCGCCGCGAAGCCCGCCAGCAGCGCCATGAACCGCGTGGCCCCCTCGCGCCGCGCCAGCGCGCCCAGCGCGCCCGCCAGCTCCGGCGACAGGCGCACCGGGAGCACGGCGCCGCGCCCGCTCGCCCGCGCCGGCCGCGGCCGGTCCGCCGGGAGCTCCAGCCCCTCGGCG
>DASYJZ010000113.1:0-4023 GCA_035995965.1 Longimicrobium sp.
GGTCGCCGGTGCGCTGGGCGCGGTCGAGCTCGATCTTCAGCTCGTCGAGCCTCTCCTTCTTGGTGCGCATCTCCTGGATCAGCTGCTTCTCGGCCTGCCACTGCGCCTTCAGCCCGCTGCTCTTCTCGCGCAGGTTGGCCAGCTCCTCCTCCAGCCGCTGCAGCCGCTCCTTCGATTCGGGATCGCTTTCGCGGCTGAGCGCCTGCCGCTCGATCTCCAGCTGCATGATGCGCCGCTCCACCTCGTCGATCTCCTGCGGCATGCTGTCGATCTCGATGCGGAGCTTGCTGGCGGCCTCGTCGATGAGGTCGATGGCCTTGTCGGGAAGGAAGCGGTCACCGATGTAGCGGTTGGAGAGGGTGGCCGCGGCCACGATGGCGTTGTCGGTGATGCGCACGCCGTGGTGCACCTCGTAGCGCTCCTTCAGCCCGCGCAGGATGGCGATGGTGTCCTCCACGCTGGGCTCGCCCACGTACACCTGCTGGAAGCGCCGCTCCAGCGCCGCATCCTTCTCGATGTTGGTGCGGTACTCGTCCAGCGTGGTCGCGCCGACCACCCTGAGCTCCCCGCGCGCCAGCGCGGGCTTGAGCATGTTGCCGGCGTCGGGCGAGCCCTCGGTCTTCCCCGCCCCCACGATGGTGTGCAGCTCGTCGATGAAGACGATGAACTTGCCGTCGGAGCTGGTGATCTCCTTGAGCACCGACTTCAGCCGCTCCTCGAACTCGCCGCGGTACTTGGCGCCCGCCAGCATGGCGGTGATGTCGAGCGACACCAGCGTCTTGTCGCGCAGCCCCTCGGGCACGTCACCGTTCACGATGCGCTGCGCCAGCCCCTCCACGATGGCCGTCTTCCCCACCCCGGGCTCGCCGATCAGCACGGGGTTGTTCTTGGTCCGCCGGCTGAGCACCTGGATGACCCTGCGGATCTCCTCGTCGCGGCCGATCACGGGGTCGAGCTTGCCGGCCCGGGCGCGCTCGGTGAGGTCCACCGAGAAGCGCTGCAGCGCCTGGTACTTCTCCTCGGGGTTCTGGTCGGTCACGTGGTGGGCGCCGCGCACCTGCTCCAGCGCCTCCATCAGCGTCTTGCGGCTGGCCCCCTGCGCCTTGAGCAGCCCGGCCACCGAGGAGCCCTTGTCGACCAGCGCCAGCAGCAGGTGCTCGGTGGAGACGTACTCGTCCTTCAGCTCGCGCGCCTCCTTCTCGGCCTGGTCGAGCACCGCGTTCAGCTCGCGCGACATGTGGGGCTGGGCGCCGGTCTGCTTCGGCAGCCGCGCCGCGGCGGCCTCGAGGTCGGCGCGCAGCCGGGCCGCGTTCACGCCCACCTTCTGCAGGATGGGCACGACGATGCCGTCCTCCTGGTCGAGGAGCGCCTGGAGGAGGTGCAGGTCTTCGATCTGCGGGTTGCCGGCACGCTGGGCGCGGCTCATCGCCTCCTGCAGCGCTTCGGCCGATTTGACAGTGAGGCGGTCGGGATTGATCATCGGCATCTCCGGATGTCGGGACTGATCTGCTGCATGGGAATCGGCGCCGCCGCGCGGACCGCCGGAAGTAACGTTCCGTCGCGCGGACAGGCGCGGAACGGGGCGCCGGCTGCGGGTGAGGAAAGCGACTTCCGTGCCCCAAAAGCTTGCCAATTCAGCAGATAAATACGCCGAAACGCAGGTGCCGCGGGCGCGCCTGGTGAGCCGTTGATGCGAAGCCCCCGCCGCGAGTTCCGCGGCGGGGGCTTCGTTTCCTGGCTGCGCGACGAGAAACGGGTCGCGGCCCTCAGCCGGCTGCCCGGCGATCACACTCATCCAGCCGAAATCCCGGCTGGCTCGTGGCGTAGCTCCACATCTCGAGGAGATCGTCTGCGGTGGCGCGGGCGAGCTCGGTCACGTGGGGTGAGAGGCCCTGCTCCTCGGTGAGCGCACGAATGCGCCGGTAGGCGTCCAGCCCCGCCCGTATGCTCGCTTCGAACGGTTTCCTGCCGGCGAGCCCCACGAGGGCGCGCTCCAGGTAGGAGAGCGCCAGATCTTCCTCGGGGATCATGACCAGGAACATCGACCCTGTGTACCGCTGCACCAGGTCGCTCAGGAAGCTCAGGCAGCGGACGACCTGGTCCTGCAGCTCGCGGTTGCGCGGCTGCTGAAGGGACGCGATCTCCCACGCCGAGAAGCACGGGCCGGTGGCGTTCATGCAATCACCCTCCCTTCCAGCGTGGTGAGCACCGCGTCCACGGAACTTCGTGTCGGGTGAGCGTCCGCGTCAAGGACGAAACGGACGAAATCCGCGTCACCCCGGTTGTCCGCCAACAGAAGCTCGAACTCCGTCTCGCAGAGATCGCGCGCCAGGAACTCGTTCGAACCGTCCTCTCCAGAACCCGCGACGATCCGCCGCGACGGCGGGATTCGCTCCAGGTCTACGCGGTACACCACGGGATAGAAGAAGGCGACGGAGGTGTTCGAGCAGATCGAGCGCAGCCGCCGCGCCAGGACGGCATCCAGCGTCCGCCGCTCCTCGTGGGCAGCCACGCCTACGCACAGCGCGTTTCGGAGCTGCGCGACGAACTTGTCGCGCTCGTCCGGCCAGGACCACGCGGCATAGAGCTGGCCGTAGATCACGTAGGGATTCGAGGAGCTCGGGTTCGTGCGCAACGGATGGAATTCCGCGGCCAGCCAGCCGTAGTGGACGCCGCCGTAGAAGTAGTGGTTCAGGATCCACGCGAGGGCCGGAACGGCGCCGTAGTAGTATCGCGGCATGGGATGGGTTGACGGCGGCCGGCGAGTGTACGGAGTGAGCGGAGCGCACGCGCGAAGATGAGCCGCTTTTCGGCTGAAATGCAAGGCCGCGCCCATGGCCGCTTTCAGCCGCTTCGGTTACGACACCGCGGAATCAGTTTTACCAAATCCTTTGCTTAATCGTTCACACTCGTGTGTTGTATATTGGGCGAGACTCAACCGGGATGGATCGGTGTCCCAGCGAGATTTCTCACCGATCCACGAATCCGAAGAGGACCTTCAGGCCCTGCTCAGGCATGAGCAGGACGGCCGGCGCACGCCTGCGGCCCTATCTCGAGTCGGCCGAGGAGTGCGCACAGTACTGCAGCACGCGCGGCGGCCATTCGAGCTGGAACCCCAGCACCGGCAACTGCCGCTGCTG
Source organism: Longimicrobium sp. (assembly GCA_035995965.1). Taxonomy (GTDB): domain Bacteria; phylum Gemmatimonadota; class Gemmatimonadetes; order Longimicrobiales; family Longimicrobiaceae; genus Longimicrobium. Next base: position 3,141 of record DASYJZ010000113.1, read on the forward strand.
GTGAGCCGCTGAACGCACAGAGCCCCCGCCGCGATCGTCCGCGGTGGGGGCTTCGTTCAGCAGCGCCTCAAGCGTCAATACGCCCGGCTGAAGTACCCCGTGCGCAGCAGCCCCTCCACGTCGCTCGCGTGCACCGCGCGGACCGGCTCGCTCCCCGAGAACACATAGTCGGCGCCAGACGCCGGCCCGCGCACCCGCACGCTCGCCCGCTCCTTGAACCGCAGCCGCACCACCCCTGGCTGCCCGGCCGCGGCATCCGCCGCGACCACCGGCTCCGCCGCTGGCGGCGCCGGGGGTGCCGGAGGCGGCAGGTAGGGTACGGCCTCGGCCGCGCGGTAGGCGTCGCGGCTCTGTCCACAGCATCCCATCGTTCGCTCCTTCGGTCTCAGGGTTCGTCCAGCCGCGTGAACGCCACCGGCTCGCACCCGAGCCGCTCCAGCAGGCAGGCGCCGCCGGATACGGCCAGCCACGCCACCACCCTCTCCACCACGCCATCCGCGACGAAGCAGGCCAGCGGCGCCGCCACCCAGACGCTCACGCAGTAGAAGCAGTCCATCATCTTCCCCAGCATCCCGCCGCCCGCCGCGCGGCGCAGCCGGGCCACCACGTCCCACGGTCCGTCCTCGCCCGCCAGCAGGTGCGAGACCCGCCAGCAGGCGAGGACGGCGACGACCAGCCTCAGCCAGGCGTCCACGTCAGCCGGGGCCGTCCGGGCCGCCCTGGGGCGTGCCCAGCGTCAACGCGTCGCCGGCGTTAAGGTCCACGGCCGTTCCCGACAGGCCGTCCGGCAGGTGGTGGCCGTGCGGCAGGTCGTTGCAGATCTGGATGCAGCACGATGCGCACTTGTGGTGGCAGTGGCCGGGACCGTACTCGTCCACGGTCT
>DASYJZ010000114.1:0-5614 GCA_035995965.1 Longimicrobium sp.
CCACGATCGACGACGGCGTTCGCGGGTGCGTAGCCCAGGCGCTCCACCCATAGGCTGAAGCGCGCACCCGCAGCCGGGAAGGCGAGCCGGTAGCGTCCGTCCGCGGCGGTGCGCGTCACGCGCGAGTCGCCACCGCCCACCGGGGAGAGCCGCACGAGCGCGGACGGCACCGGCTCTCCGGACGGGCCCGTCACCCGCCCTTCAACCGCGCCCGGCACCTGCGCGCGCGCCGTGGCCGCGGCGCAAACCAGCAGCGCCGCGACGCGGCCCGCGCTTCCGCCCAGCCGGAAGCGGCCCATGGTCACTCCGTAGCTACCACGAATTGGCTCTCCTCGCCCACCCTTCACGCGAGCCTGCTCAGCGCCGCGGTGCAGGCGGCGGTCTGGATGCAGACAGCATCGACGGCGGGACCTCCATGGCGAGCTCCTTCTCCTCGCCATCGCGGCGGATGCGTATGATCCACCGCGTCTCTCCGTGCTCACGGCGGAAGAGCCGCGCCTCTCGCCCGTCCCGTCCGTTCACGGAGAGCAGCACATCACCCACCTTCAGTCCTGCAGCCGCCGATACGGAGCCGCTATCCACGCGGGACACGCTGGGGTACTCCGAGAGCCTCGGCTGCCCGTTCGGGAGAAACTCGAGCGTTCCTCCGCCATACAGCATCCCGGTCGGCGAGGGGATGGCAGCCGGATCGCGGGATCCACCGTTTTGGCCCCGCGCGCTTCCGGAGAAAAAGACAGCGACGAGAAGCGCGACAGCAGCCGCGGAAGCCCGGATCGGCACGGTTGGTTTCGACATTGCTCGCTCGGAAAATGCTAGGCCGCCGAACTCGATCTCAGCGGTTGCCAGGGGCACAGGCGACGAGGGTGAGGTGCATAACGTTGCCGTTGCAGGTGAGCGTGAACGACCCCCCTTCGCAGACCTCGTTGATGATGCTCTCCGCCAACGCCCACTGATCCTCGGTACACTGGAAATCAGCGGCACGCGCCGGCCGCCCAAGGAGCGCGGTACTGGCGAGGATCAACGCCGCGGCGGCGAAGTTGATGACGCGTCGACTCATACGATCCCCTTTCACCAAGATAAATGACGTGCGCGACTCCCGACCATCCGAGGCGCCCTCGTCAGCCATTACCTGGGGGGCAGGCGAGGATGGTCACGACCACAATGTTGTTCCGGCAGGAGATGGAGTACGACGCACCCTGACAGTACGCGTTCGCGGCGTCCTCGCCTGCCTGCCACTGCTCCTGGGTGCAATCGAACGTATCCGCGTACGCAGGCCTCGCCAGGATTGCGGCGCCTGCGAAAGTCACTGCGGCGGCGACCAGATTGATGATGCGACAGTTCATTCAATCTCCTTCCGTAAACGTTGCTGGTACATTCAAAGGGAAATGTTACCCCAACAGTTATGTCGCATTCGGTCTGGGCGCAAGGAAGTCGTGGATGCACCCGCGAGCAGCGGGGGTGCGCTCCGCGGGAGGAGGAACGCTCGAAACCGGTAGGAATGTCGAAGAGGTACAGCTCCCGTCCCTCCAACCGCGTCGGGGGCGTCACCGCGCGGCCTGCGCGGCTGGAGTAGTGGCGCGATCGAACCGGTCAGGTGAAGCGCACGCGGGCGAAGTGGCGCTTCCCGCGCTGGAGGACCACCTCGCCCGTGGCGGGGACGCGCGCGGAGCGGTCGGCCACCTTCTCGCCGTCGACGGAGACGGCGCCCTGCTGGAGCTGGCGCTGCGCGTCCGCGCCCGAGGCCACGAGGCCGGCGCGCACCAGGAGCTTGGTGACCAGCACCTGCCCGTCCTGCGCGCCGAGGTCCGGGTCGTCCGCGCGGAGGTCGACTTCGGGGATGTCGTCGGGGATCTCGCGGCGCTTGAAGAGGGCGTCGAAGGCCTCCTCGGCCTGCCGCGCGGCATCGGCGCCGTGGTACTGCTCCACGATCAGGCGGCCCAGGCGGCGCTTGGCGCGGTACGGCTCGCGCTTCGCCTCGTCGACCGCGGAGGCCAGCTCGGCCGCGGGGAGGCCGGCGGTCAGGCGGTACCACTCCTCCAGCAGGTCGTCGGGGATGGACATGGTGCGGCCGAACTGCTGGTCGGGCGCATCGCCGATGCCGACGTAGTTGTCGTAGCTCTTCGACATCTTGTGCACGCCGTCGGTGCCGCGCAGCAGCGGCATCAGCAGGCACACCTGCGGCTCCTGCCCGTAGCGCGGCTGGAGGTCGCGCGCGACCAGCAGGTTGAACTTCTGGTCGGCGCCGCCCAGCTCCACGTCGGCCTGCAGCGCCACCGAGTCGTAGGCCTGCATCAGCGGGTACATGAACTCCACGATGGAGATCGGCCGCCCCGCCTCGTAGCGCTTCTCGAAGTCGTCGCGCTCCAGCATCCGCGCCACGGTGTAGTGGGCGGTGAGGCGCAGGATGTCCTTCATCTGCAGCGGCGCCAGCCACTGCGAGTTGTGCTCGATGCGCGTGCGGGCGGGGTCGAGCACCTTCGACACCTGCTCGGCGTAGGTGCGGCCGTTCTCGCGCACCTCCTCTTCGGTGAGCTGCGGGCGCAGGTCGCTGCGGCCGGTGGGGTCGCCGACCAGCGCGGTGTAGTCGCCCATCACGAACACCACGTCGTGCCCCAGCTCCTGGAAGGCGCGCAGCTTCCGCAGGGACACGGCGTGGCCCAGGTGCAGGTCGGGGCGCGTGGGATCGAAGCCCTGCTTCACCACCAGCGGCTTGCCGCTCTTGAGCGAGCGCTCCAGCTTGCGCGCGAGCTCCTCCTCGGGAACGATCTCCAGCGTGTCGCGCCGGATCTCGTCCATCTGCTCGTTGACGGGGGGAAAGCTCGCCCCCGGCTGCGTCGACGTCATCGTACCCATGCTTTCAGTTACCGTGAGGTCTTCCGGAGGCGGAGTGTAGCCGACGCGCGTTCGGGGGCGCAAGGCGGTGCCGGTCGGCTGCGGTGCGCGTCCGAGGGGGGCACCCTCGGACGCGCCGTAAACGCCGCCCTCGTGAGCGTCGTCTCACCCCCGTCCACAACGACGGTGACGACACTGCATCCCGAGAATCCACCATGCCTCCCTCCTTCCCCGCTCCTCTCAGCCTGGTTCGCCTCGCCCTGGTCTCGGCCGCGGCAGCCAGCGCGCTCATTCCCACCTCCGCTCGCGCCCAGGAGCGCCGCGACGAGATGCCGGTGACGCCGGTGCTCGCCGATTCGGTGGCGCTCGGCGCGGCGGACGCGGTCGCGACCAAGTACGTGTTCGTGCAGAAGGGCGAGGACGCGGCGCGCCTCGTCCGCCGTGGCGTCCGCGCGGGGCGCTACCGCTCGCTCGCGACGGCGTCGGCGCTCACCGACTCGCTGACGGCCGACCTCCGCCGCTCGTCCGGCGACCCGCACCTGCAGGTGGTCTTCAGCATCCGCGAGCGCACCGCGCCCCCGGGCGGCGGCGTCTCCGCCGCGGACGTGGCGCGCGACCGCGAGGCCGCCGCGTGGCGCAACTACGGCTTCCACCAGGTGGAGCGGCTGGACGGGAACGTCGGCTACCTGGAGCTCGGCCGCTTCGACGACCCCGAGCTGGCCGGGTCCACGCTCGCGACGGCGATGTCGTTCCTCGCCGGCACCGACGCGCTGATCATCGATCTGCGCGGCAACGGCGGCGGGCACGCGGGGATGGTGGCGCTGGTCGCGTCCTACTTCTTCCCGGAATCGACGCTGCTCACCACGCTGCACCACCGCGATCCCGCCGACGTGGCGCAGCTCTGGACGGCGCCGCACGTCGCCGGGCCGCGCTACGTGGGGAAGCCGGTGTACGTGCTGGTGAGCGGCCGCACCTTCTCCGCCGCCGAGGCGCTGGCGTACCATCTCCAGACGCACCACCTCGCTACCGTCGTCGGCGAGAAGACGCGCGGCGGGGCGAACCCGGGCGGATGGCAGATGATCGGTACGCACTTCGGCGTCTTCGTTCCCACCGCGTACAACGAGGCCGCGGCCACGCACGGCAACTGGGAGGGCGTCGGCATCACCCCCGACGTCGCCGCCACCTTCGCGGAGGCGAAGAAGGTGGCGCACCGCGCGGCGCTCGCGGGGCTGCTCGCGCGCCAAGCGGGCTCCGACCGCGCGCAGCGCTGGCGCGAGGCACTGGACGAGCTCCGCGCCGACGAGGCCCGCGCCGCCGCGCGGGACTGATCACGGCGACGGAGCCGGGAGGACGCGTGCGGACGCCGACGACGGGCGCGGAGCCGATGGAGGCGATGGTGGCCCGCGCCCGCGCCGGTGACGAGCGCGCCTTCGCGGAGCTCGCGACCGCCGTCCGCGGACAGGTGCACCGCTGGGCCCTGGTGCGCACCGGCGACGCGGACGACGCGGAGGACGTGGCGCAGACCGTCGTCATCCGCCTCCACCGCCACCTGCACGCCTTCGAGAACCGCTCGCGCTTCACCACCTGGCTCTACCGGCTGACGGCGAGCGCGGCGCTGGATTGGGTGAAGGGGCGCGGACGGCGCGAGCGGGCGCACCTCGCCTCCGCCGACCCGGGCGCCCTCTCCGGCGCGACGGATGACCGCATCGCGGCGCTGGAGAACCAGCGGACGGCGGCGCTGGTGCGGAGCTTCTTCGCGGAGCTGCCGGCGCGCCAGCGGGAGGTGTTCGACCTGGTGGACCTGCAGGGCTTCACCCCGGCGGAGGCGGGCGAGATGCTGGAGATCGAGGGCGTGACCGCGCGGGCGCACCTCTTCCGCGCCCGGCGCGCGATCCGCGAGCGCATCCTGGCCGCGCACCCCACCACGAGGGACGATCGATGACGATGGAGTGCGCCGCCGCCCGCGCCCTGCTGCTCGAGGCCGACCCCGCCGAGCTGCGCGGCGAAGTCGACTCGCCGCTCGCGGCGCACCTGCGCGCCTGCGCGGACTGCCGCTCGCAGGCCGACGCGATCCTCGCCGGCGAAGCGGACCTCGACGACGCCGTGCGCGCGATGGCCCAGCCGTCCGTGGGGACGCGGGTGATCCCGCTGCGCCCGACGCGCTGGGGTCGGCGGATGGTGCCCGCGGCGACGACGTTCGCGGCGCTCGCGGCGGCGGTCGCCGGGGTGATGCTGGCCCGTCCGCATCCCGCCCAACCGCGCGGCGCGACGACGGAGCAGATCGCGCGGCTGATGTTCCCCGCCCCGCCGGTCGCGCGCGCGGCAGCGGGGCAGAGCGTGGCGGTGCTGAAGACGAGCGACCCCGGCGTAACCGTCGTCTGGGTCTACTGACTAAAGGGAGATGATGATGATGATCAGGACGACGATGGTCGTGCTCGCGCTGGCGGCGCTGGCGCTCGGAGCCTGCGACAAGCGCCGGGGGATGGCGGTGCGCACCTACGAGTTGCACCGCCTGACCGTGGACGAGGCGGAGACGCTGCTCACGCCGTACGTCGACGAGGGTGGGTTCATCAGCGGGAAGAACCGCCTGCTGACCGTGCGCGAACGGCCACAGCGGCTGGACAGCATCGCCGCGATCCTCAGGCGCTACGACGGCTCGCCGCAGGTGGTGGCGCTGCACTTCCAGGTGATCGAGGCGGGCGACTTCGCCGGCGGCGACAGCACGATCGCGCGGGTGGAGGCACCGCTGCGCGAGCTCTTCCGCTACCGCGGCTACCGCCTG
>DASYJZ010000115.1:0-6790 GCA_035995965.1 Longimicrobium sp.
GACCCGTGCTTCGTGGCGAACCTGGCGGGGCAGGGGGGATTGGACGAGGTCGACGTGGTGGCGGTGCACGGCTTTCCGCTCGACTGGAACCTGTGGAGCGTGGACGACTGGCCGGCCAAGCTCCAGTCCGTGCGCGACGTCACCGACCGGCCGGTGTGGGTGACCGAGGTGGGCGTCTCCAGCTACGCCAGCGAAGACGTGCAGGCGCTCGGCCTCGCCCGCACGGCCGAGCTGCTGGCCGGCCGCGCCGACCGCATCCACTGGTACAGCCTCTTCGACCTGCCGATGGAATGGGGCGCCACCACGCGCCACAAGGAGCGCGAGGGCTCCAGCTACTTCCGCCACTTCCACATGGGCCTGATCCGCGCCGACGGCACGCCGAAGCAGGCGCTGGCCACCTTCGCGGAGCACGCGCCGGCGCTGGGCCTCTGCCAGTGGTTCCACTACCAGGACCCGCGGCTGGACGACGCCGTCCGCTGGCTGAAGCGCCTCGGTGTGACCAGGGTGCGCACCGGCCTCGCCTGGAGCGACGACCACGGACGCGCGGACGCCTCCGCCTGGTTCGACCGCCAGATGGCCGCGCTGGAGCCCTTCGACGTGACGCTGACCTTCTGCTTCACCCCCGAGTGCCGCGGCCTGGTCCCCCACCACACCAGCCCCCCCCAGTCCGTCGACGAGTTCGCCGACTTCTGCGCGCGGATGGTGCGGCGGTACGGGTAGGGACGGGGGACAGGGGACAAGACAAGGGCATGCCTACAATTCGGCGCGTTCAACCCACCTCTGCGAGTCCGCCGATCCCACGCATGATGCAGCCAACCGCCGTGTCCGCTGTTCCGACGGGTTGAAAACCCGTCGCTGGAACGGCACGAAGTCCGCCTTCGCGGACTGCGCCGCGGCGGCCGTGCGAAAATCCCGTCATCGCGGTTGCCGTTGGCCGGATAGCGACGCCGGCGTGCCGGGCGAGGTGGAGGGTGCCCGTTTCCAACCCCTTGATCGAGCCCGCTGTAGCGGCCGTACCCGCGAAGGCGCCGCACTTCCCCGGCCCTCGAATCACGCCATCGCACCCTCCCCCGGCTGCGACAGCGTCTGGTGCCGCGATTGCCGCCTCCCCGCCCCCGGAATTTCCGGGGAAGGGAGGAACCGTGGTACTTCGGATCGCAGCCCGCGCGCTGCCCCGCGCGCTGCTTGGCCTCGCCGACGAGGCTGCCTGGGACCGCGGGGTGGTGCTGATCGCCGCGCATCCCGACGACGAGACGATCGGCGCCGGCGGGGTGATGCCGCGGCTGCCGCTGCTCGCCGTGGTGCACGTGACCGGCGGGGTCCCCGCCGACCGGCGCTGGTGGGGCGTCGCCGGCCAGACGGACCGCGCGTACGGAGAAGCCCGCCGCGGCGAGGCGGCGCGTGCCCTGCGGCTGGCCGGCGTGCGCGCAGACCGCATCCGCGCGCTCGGCCGCGAGGACCAGCGCGCCTCGTTCGCGCTCGAGGCGCTCGCCCGCGACGTCGCCGTCCTGCTAGACGAGCTGCGCCCGGGCGTGGTGCTCACCCACGCCTACGAGGGTGGACACCCGGACCACGACGCGGCGGCCTTCGCCGTCCAGGGCGCGGGCGGGCTCGCGGCCGCGCCGCCCACGGTGCTGGAGTTCACCGGCTACCACGCGTGGGGCGTGGGGATCGCCACCGCGCGCTTCCTTCCGGCGCCCGCCGGCGACGGGGCGTCGGTCCCGCTCGGCGCCGCCGACCGCGCGCGCAAGCAGCGGATGCTCGGGTGCTTCGCCACGCAGTACGCCACGCTCGCGCAGTTCCCGGCCGGCGCGCGCGAGCACTTCCGCGTCTCGCCGGGCTACGACTTCACCCGTCCTCCCCATCCGGGGACGCTGAACTACGAGCGCTTCGGCTGGGGGATCACCGGCCCGGAATGGTGCGCGCTCGCCACCGCCGCGCTGCGGGCGCTTGGACTCCGCGCCGGGCTCCCATGCTGACGGTGCTGAGCGTCGCCTATCCCTTCGCGCCCGTCAGCCGCGACGCCGTGGGCGGCGCGGAGCAGGTGCTGGCCACCCTCGACGAGGCGCTGGTGCGCGCCGGCTGCCGCTCCGTGGTGGTCGCGCGCGAAGACAGCACGCCGCGCGGGCGCCTCGTCCCCATCCCCAGGGTGGCGGGCGTGCTGACGGAGGAGCGGTGCGCCGAGGTGCACCGTCGCACCCGCGCGGCCGTCCGCGAGGCGCTGGAGCGCTGGCCGGTGGACGTGATCCACGCGCACGGCATCGACTTCCACCGCTACCTGCCGCCCGCGGGCCCGCCGCTGCTGGTCACGCTGCACCTCCCGCCGGCGTGGTACGCCCCCGAGGCTTTCCGGGTACGCCGCCCCGAGACCTACCTCCACTGCGTCTCCCTCCCGCAGCACTGGAGCTGTCCGCCGGGGACGCGGCTCCTTCCGCCGGTACCCAACGGCGTGGACGTGGACCGGCTCCCCGCACCGGTGTCGCGGCGTCGGTACACGCTGGCGCTCGGCCGCGTCTGCCCGGAGAAGGGGTTCGAGCACGCCCTGGACGCGTCGCGCCTCGCCGGCGTGCCCATGCTGCTCGCCGGCGAGGTCTACCCCTACGCGGTGCACCAGCGGTACTTCCACGACCAGGTGCGGCCGCGGCTGGACGCGGAGCGCCGTTTCGTGGGCCCGGTGGGGTTCCGGCGCAAGCGGCGGCTGCTCTCGGCCGCGCGCTGCCTGCTCGTTCCCAGCCTGGCCGACGAGACCAGCTCGCTGGTGGCGATGGAGGCCCTCGCGTGCGGCACCCCCGTGATCGCCTACAAGAAGGGCGCGTTGCCGTACGTGGTGGACCACGGCCGCACGGGGTTCATGGTCGACGACCCCGCGGGGATGGCCGACGCGATCCGCGCCGCCGACCGCATCGATCCCCGGGAGTGCCGGCGTGCCGCGCGCGAGCGCTTCTCGTCCGGCGCCATGGTCGAGCTCTACTTCGAGACCTACCGGCTGCTGGCCGACGAGGAGCGGCTCGCCGCCGCCGCGGGAAGGGTCTGTGAGCACGCTGCTTGAGGCGCCCGCCCGCGCCTCCGTCACCGCGCTCTCGTCCTGCGGCGAGATGGAGGCGCTGCGGCCGGAGTGGGAGGCGCTCTGGGACCGCTCGCCGCGCGCGACGCCGTTCCAGCACCCCGCCTGGCTGCTCGCCTGGTGGCGCCGCCTGGGCGGCGGCGAGCCGCGCGTGCTCGCGCTCCGCGACGGACGCGGCGTGCTCCGCGGCGTCTGGCCGGCGTACGTGTGGACGGGGGATGGCGCGCGCCAGCTCACGCCGCTCGGCAACGGCGTCTCCGACCACGTGGACCTCGTGGCCGAGCGGGGGATGGAAGACGGCCTCGCCGCTGCCGTCCTCGCCCACCTCGCCCGGTCGGACGACTGGGACACCGCCGACTTCCGCGACCTCCCGGCCGACTCGGCGCTCCTCCGCGCCCCGCGCCGCGGCCTCTCCGCCACGGTGAGCGAGGACGAGCCCTGCCCCGTCCTGCCGCTGCCGGCCGCGGTCCCGGGCGAAGCGGCCGGGGAGCGCGGCGAACCCGTCTCCATCCCCCCCGCGCTGCTGAAGCAGCTCCGCTACGACCGGCGGCGCCTCCACCGCGACTTCGCCTCGACGTACGAGACCGCGCGCGACGCCGCCTCGCTCGACGCGCTCTTCGCGGCGCTCCTGCGGCTGCACGCCGCCCGCTGGGGGGCGCGCGGCGAGCCCGGCGTGCTGCGCGATCCGCGCGCCGCGGCCTTCCACCGCGAGGCCGCGGCGGCGCTCCTCGCGCGTGGGATGCTGCGGCTCCACGGGCTTCGCCTGAACGGCGCGCTCGCCGCGGTGTGGTACGGCTTCGCCGCGCACGGCCGCGTGCACTACTACCTGAGCGGCTTCGATCCCGCCTACGGACGCTACGGACCGGGGCGGGTGATGGTGGGCCACGCGCTCGCCGCCGCGGCACGCGAGGGGGCGGCGGAGTTCGACTTCCTGCGGGGAAGGGAGGCGTACAAGCTCGCGTGGGGCGCCGTTGAGCGTCCCCAGCGGCGGCTGCGCCTCTCCCGCCCGGGAGGGCCGCCGCCATGACGGCGCGCGGCCGCTTCACCGTGGCGCTGGAGGTGGAGATCCGCCCCTGCGCGGCGGACGACCTCCCGGGCCTGGAGTGGTATGGCCTGTACACGCTGCACCGGCCCCTGATCGAGGAGGCGTTCCGCCGGCAGCGCCGCGGCGAGGTGCTGATGCTGCTCGCCGTCGCCAACCGCTTCCCCGTGGGCCAGGCGTGGATCGACTTCGCCGCGCGCCCGGACGAGCCCGGCGTGGCGGTGCTCTGGGCGGTGCGCGTCTACCCCTTCCTGCAGGGCTGCGGGATCGGCGCGCGGCTGCTGCGGGCGGCCGAGCGCGCGGTGCGGGAGCGCGGCTGCGCGGCCGCCGAGGTCGGGGTGGAGAAGGACAACCCGCGCGCCCGCCGCCTCTACGAGCGCCTGGGCTACCACGCGCACGGCGAACGGGTGGAGGAGTTCGGATACGACGACTGGAACGGCACCCCGGTGCGCGTGCGCGTGGACCAGTGGATGCTGCGCAAGCCCGTCGCCGCGGCGGCGCCCGTCGTGCGGGTGCAGCGCGCGGCCGCCCGATGAACCCGCGCCCGGTGGGGCTCCGGTGGACGGTCGGCGACGTGAGCCCGCCGGGCTTCGAGGCGCTGCGGCTGGCGGTCTGGGGCGCATGGACGGTGTTCGGCCCCGGCGCGAAATACGCCGTGTGCGTCAACACCCTCGGGGTGGACGAGGCCCGCCGCCGTACGGGGCCGCTGCCGCGGCAGGTGCGCTGGATCGCCGCGCGGGGGCTCCTGCCGCCGTGGCTCGCGCCCCACGTGGATGGCGCGGGGATGGTGGAGGGAAAGGCGTGGAAGTTCGATCCCTTCGTCGTCTACCCCGATCGGTGGGAGATCTCGTTCGACAACGACTGCATCCTCTGGGAGATGCCGGACTCCATCCGCGGCTGGCTCGCGGCCGGAGAGCCCGAGCGCTGCCTGATCGCCGCCGATGTCTGTCCCGCGCTGGGCGCCTTCGCGCGCCTCGCCGGTCCCGAGCCGCGCAACGCGGGGATCCGCGGCGTCCCCGCCGGCTTCGACCTGGCGGAGGAGATGCGCGCGGTGCTGGCGGAGAACCCGGTGGCGATGCGCAGCGAGTTGGACGAGCAGGGTCTCCAGGTGGCCGCGGTGGGCCGCCGCGCGCCGCCCGTGGTGGTGCCGGTGGACGAGGTGTCGATCTGCTCGCCCTTTCCGCCGCACCTGCCGGGGCCCGGACGCGCCGGGGCGCACTTCGTGGGCCTCAACGAGCACCGGCTTCCCTGGGACTACTACGGCCGCCCGGCGGTGGAGTGCATCCGTGAGCACTGGGAGCGGCTGAAGCCGGAGGTGTACGCGCGCGTCGGCATCACCAGGTGAATCCAGCCCGGATGACCGGCGCCTCACGCAGCGCCGCGGAGCCGCGGAGAACAACCGCCGGGTCTCGCGGGCTCTGCGTGAGGGCCTCCCGTGCCCCGGAAGTGAGGCAGGCGTGTCCCACTTCGCGGTGTTTCGGCCGCCTGCTGGTCGCCGCTGGAGGTGCTCGGACACCGGCGGACGCGCGGCGGCGGAGCTTCCAGAGATGGCGTCCATCGTCTTGAAGCGCCCCCGGCTACTATTCTCATCATGTTGCAGCCCAATCGCTTATCCAAAAACGTATTTTTAGTTTGTGGGTGAGTGGCGCCGGGAATCCGCACCGCTTGGGGGCTCTTAACCGCTGGCTAAGAATCGAAATAAAACCTTTTGCCTCTATCCTGCGTCCTATACCGCGAGCAGTACGATGTACCCGAAACCGACAACCACGAACGAAACGAGGGCCCAATGAGCAAGTCCATCACGCTGTACGTCCGCGGCGCCTTCGCGCTGTTCCTTCTCGGCCTGGGCATGTACGCCGGTGCCGAGGGCCTGGTGGCCCACGAGCTCGCCAGTCGCGGGCTGGCCACGTGCGGCGCCGCCGAGCACCCCTGTGAGCTCGCGCCGCTCACCGTGACCGCGGCGCGCACCGGCCGCACGGCCGCCGCGACCGCCGCCGACCGGGCCATGCAGGTGCTGAGCGCGGCACCCCGGGCGCCCCACGTCCACCCCGTCGCGACCGCCGAGTCCTGACGCGCGCAGGAACGCGACTCGGCCCTCGCTTTCCACATAGATGCCCCGGCGCCGCGCAGTGCGGCGCCGGGGCCTTTTCGTGGCCTCTGCTCATCGCCCGGGTCCGGGCCGTTCCGAGCGAAGCGAGAATGCTCCCCTCGTGGGGAGGGTCGGTTTTCGCGGGAGCTGCCTTCTCAGGCCGGCACCGCCTCCGGCTGCGCAAGCGCGTCCTCCACGTCGCTCCAGTCCGCGTCCGGCAGCTCGGCGTAGACGAGGTTGGAGAGGTACCGCTCACCGAAGTCGCAGATGATGGAGACCACCAGCTTCCCCGCGTTCTCCGGGCGCGCCGCCACCTGCAGCGCCGCCCAGGTGATGGAGCCCGACGAGATCCCCGCGAAGATCGCCTCCTCCCGCGCCAGCCGCCGCGCCGTGGCGATGGCGTCGTCGTTCGTCACCCGCACCACCTCGTCGTAGACCCCCCGGTCGAGGTTGCCGGGGATGAACCCGGCGCCGATCCCGGCCTGCTTGTGCGGCCCGGGCTCGCCGCCCGAGATCACGGGGCTCTCCGCCGGCTCCACGGCCACCACGTGGATGCCCGGCTTCCGCTCCTTCAGGTAGCGCCCCGCGCCGGTGA